>NZ_CDWWXA010000101.1:0-18590 GCF_977971845.1 Frankia sp. CeCAU1
AGGTCTAGGCCGGGCGGCACGCGCGTCGCGGACCGCGCCGGCCACCGGACCCAGCGGGGTGCCAGCAACGCCTCGATCCCGGCGAGCACCCGCGCGGCCTGGCCGGCCCCGGCCAGGGGAACCGCGAGCCGCACCACGCCCGGCGCCACCGCACCGCCCGCCCCACGCGGGCCGTCCCTACCCTTCAGACCCTCCGGGCTGTCCGCACCCTCCCGACCGTCCGTGTCCTCCCGACCGGTGCCACCGCTCACCGTGGGCGCGGACGCGGCCCGGGGCCGGTAGGCCACCCCGAGGCCGGCTCCGCCCAGCGGGACCAGGGCGAGCAGATCCCGGCGGACGAACCCGCCGGCCCGCAGCCGGGCGAGCAGGCCCGACTCCGGGTAGGACGGGGATGCCGACGTCACTGGTCGATTCTCACCGGCGGGTCCGACAGTTCGCGCCCCTCCGGGACGGTGCTCAGGACTGTCGGGCCAGTACTCATGGTAGCCAAGCCAGTACTCACTGGCAGCCGGGCCAGGGTCCGCGGCACCCCCGGCGGCCGGTGGCAGCCCGGTGACGCGACGCGCCCGAAGAGCTAGAAAGCCGAAATGCCCACGTTGGAAACGTTGAGCGGCAAGAATCCGACGACGGGAGATCAGAACCTTCGCGGGAAGAGGCGGTTTCATGGCAGGGCGGGACAGCGAGTACGAACGCCCCATCCTGCTCAGCTGCGGCGGCTGCGACGTGCGCTGGACGGCGCTGACCGCGGCGCACTGCCCGTCCTGCCACGAGACCTTCGCCGGCACCACCACCGGCTTCGACGCGCATCGGGTGAAGGGGGCCTGTCTTTCCCCGGAACGGGTCGGGTTGCGCCGCGACCGCGGATACTGGCTCAGCGGAGACGAACGGCCGCCCGGCCGCATCCTGCGGGTCTCCGACCGGCAAGGCGGTTCGGCCGGCCCCGCGGGCGCCCGCGGTGGCGCCGGAGGCGGGGCCCGAGGTGGCGCCGGCACGGTACGGATGGCCGGCTGACCGAGCCCTCCCCCTCATCGGACGGTAGGCGGGATCCCACCCGCCGCCTGCGGCCGGGCTGGATGGCCGAGCCGGTCGCAACAGGCGCGACGGCAGGCACAACGGTGGGCATGGTGGTGGGGACGTGCCACCATCACGGTGTACTGGAAGTCAATCTTGTGTTCCCCGGCTGCGGTCCCGCAGCACCCGGACGCCGTCGCAGACCGCTCTCCCCCGTCCAGGGACGCTTCCGTTGGGGTAAAGGGGCCCGGCAGTGAAGATTCGACCGAGATGGCACGCTTAAAGCCCGTGCCGGTTTTTCTCCGGCCAAGCTATGACGTTCGACGTCGTTTCTCAACGCCCCGCGCCGGCGTCCACTCGGCGGGCGGCGATCCGTTTGGCGGTGGGCCACCGCACGTCGTGCGCCCAGCCGAGCTTCTCGAACAGGCGGATGAGTGCGGCGCTGGGATCGATCTGGCCGGGCAGGACGCCGTGGCGGGCGCTGGTGGGGTCGGCGTGGTGCAGGTTGTGCCACGACTCCCCCAGCGAGGGTATGGCCAGCCACCACACGTTGCTGGAGCGGTCCCGGGCCGCGAACGGTCGGGTGCCGATCGTGTGGCAGATCGAGTTGATGGAGAAGGTGACGTGGTGCAGCAGCGCGATACGGACCAGCGCTCCCCAGAACAAGGCGGTCGCCGCCCCGGCCCAGGACATGCTCCACAGGCCGCCGACCAGCGGCGGCAGCAGCACCGAGGCGGCGACGAGCCAGGGGAAGCGGGCCGAGATCGCCGCGATGTCCCGATCGGCGAGCAGATCCGGGCAGAACGTCTCCGGCGCGGTCCGTTCCGGGTGGAAAAGCCATCCGACATGGGCGTGCAGGAACCCTTTCGCCAGGCCCCTGCCATGATGACCGAAACGCCACGGTGAATGCGGATCAGCTGCCTGGTCGGAGTATTTGTGATGCCGCCGGTGGGCCGCGACCCAGTCGGTCACCCCCATTTCGATGGCGAGGCTCCCGGCGACGGCGAGGATTATCCGCAGCGGCCGGCCGGTCCGGAAGGAACCATGCGTGAACAACCGGTGGTAGCCCACGGTGACACCGAATCCGGTGATCAGGTACATGACGGCACCGATGACCAGGTCGTGCCAGCCCAGCCCCCACCCCCAGGCCAGCGGGACCGCGGCGAGCAGGGCAAGCAGGGGCACGACGATGAAGAACGCGAGCAGGACCTGCTCGCCGAGGGTCTTCGGCTGGTCCGCCACGTCGGGACGGGTCGACCGCCTCGGCCCGGTGGCCCTGGCCGGGAGCGGCGGCCCCGACGGCAGGGTCGGGTCGGGGCGGGACCGGCCCGGCGGACACCCGTCGTAGTCACCGAGCCGGAGTGCTGCGACACGCGCCGCGGCAGAACCGAGGGTGCCCGATCCGAGGGTGCCCGATCCGGGGGTGGTCGTGGGGATGGATTGGGCCGTACCGGACGTGGTAGCCGTACCGGACGTGGTGACAGTAGATTTTACGATAACGGGATCGGTGCTGCCGGATACAGCGGCAGAGGCGGCGATGGCCGACTGCAGTTCGGATTCACGGGACACGTGTTTCCCTCCGTGTCTGGGGGATTGTCAGTGCTACCTGTGGTCGGTTTTCCGGATCGGGGCGTTGGTGCTACCCGCCAGAACCGGGTTGGGCGTACCCCCGCATCGAGGCGCGGAAAGCGGACTTCACGAACACCGTCCGCCCCGGGTAGCAGAGCGTCACGGGCCGCCCACCCGAAAGCCGTGGGCGGCGTCCATCAGGCACGATCGAACGACCATGACACTCACCGACCACCTTCCCCCGACTTCCGGCACCGGCCATGACGACGAACGGGCCCCCCAGCCGAAGGACCCCGGCTCGAAGAACCCGGACCTGACCGGCCCCGGCGGCGGGCCCGGCGGCGGGCCCGATCCCGACGCACTCTATGACGCGTTCACCAGGTGGGTCGCAGAGCAGGGGCTGGAGCTGTACCCGGCGCAGTCCGAGGCGCTGATCGAGATCGTCTCGGGGTCGAACGTGATCCTGGCGACGCCGACCGGGTCGGGCAAGAGCCTGGTCGCGGCGGGGGCGCACTTCGCGGCGCTGGCGGCGCGGCGGCGTACCTTCTACACCGCGCCGATCAAGGCGCTGGTGTCGGAGAAGTTCTTCGCGTTGTGCGCGATGTTCGGTGCGGCGCAGGTCGGGATGATGACCGGAGACGCCAGCGTGAACGACACGGCGCCGATCATCTGCTGCACGGCGGAGGTGCTGGCGAACATCGCGCTGCGCGACGGGGTCGCCGCCGACGTCGGTCAGGTCGTCATGGACGAGTTCCACTACTACGCCGACCCCGGCCGCGGATGGGCCTGGCAGGTGCCGCTGCTGGAACTGCCGCACACCCAGTTCGTCCTGATGTCGGCGACGCTCGGTGACGTGTCGCTGTTCGAGGCGGACCTGACGCGGCGCACCGGGCGCGGGACCGCGGTGGTGCGCTCCGCGCAGCGTCCGGTGCCGCTGTTCTACCGGTTCGTCACCACGCCGATGCACGAGACGATCGGTGAGCTGCTGGAGACCCACCAGGCTCCCGTCTACGTCGTGCACTTCACCCAGGCGCAGGCGTTGGAACGGGCGCAGGCGCTGATGAGCGTGAACGTGTCGACCCGGGCGGAGAAGGACGCGATCGCGAGGACGATCGGGAACTTCCGGTTCACCGCCGGGTTCGGCAGGGTGCTGTCCCGGCTGGTCCGCCACGGCATCGGGGTGCATCACGCCGGAATGCTGCCGAAGTACCGCCGGCTGGTGGAGCAGCTCGCCCAGGCGGGGCTACTGAAAGTCATCTGCGGCACGGACACCCTGGGGGTGGGGATCAATGTGCCGATCCGCACGGTGGTGTTCACCTCCCTGTCGAAGTACGACGGGAGCAGGGTGCGGCTGCTGTCGGCACGGGAGTTCCATCAGATCGCCGGGCGGGCCGGGCGGGCCGGCTACGACCCGGTCGGCAACGTCGTCGTGCAGGCCCCCGAGCATGTGATCGAAAACGAACGCGCGTTGGCGAAGGCCGGGGACGATCCGAAGAAGCGACGCAAGGTGGTCCGCAAGAAGCCCCCCGAGGGCAGCGTCGGGTACGGCCTGGCGACGTTCGAACGGCTCATCGCGGCCGAACCCGAGCCGTTGACCTCCCAGTTCACCGTGAACCACGCGATGCTGCTCAACGTGATCAACCGGCCGGGAGACGCGTTCGCGTCGATGCGCCACCTGCTCACCGACAACCATTCGGATCGCGCCACTCAGCGCCGGCTGATCCACCGGGCGATCGCGATCTACCGGGCGCTGCTGGCGGCCGGGGTGGTGGAGCGCCTCGACACCCCCGACGAGCTGGGCCGCGGCGTGCGGGTGACGGTGGACCTACAGCTCGACTTCGCGCTCAATCAGCCGCTGTCCCCGTTCGCGCTGGCCGCGCTGGAGCTGCTCGACCCGGCCTCCCCCTCCTATGCGCTGGATGTGCTCTCGGTGCTGGAGGCGACCCTGGACAATCCCCGGCAGGTGCTGCACGCCCAGCTGTCGAAGGCGAAGGGGGAGGCGGTCGCGGCGATGAAGGCCGAGGGCGTCGACTACGACCGGCGGATGGAGCTGCTGGAGGAGGTCAGCTATCCCCAGCCGCTGGCGGAGCTGCTGGGCGCGGCGTTCGCCCTGTACCGGCGGGGGCATCCCTGGGTCGACGACTACGAGCTGGCGCCGAAGTCGGTGGCGCGGGAGCTCTACGAGCGGGCGATGACGTTCGCCGAGTACGTGGCGTTCTACGGGCTGGCCCGCTCGGAGGGGCTGCTGCTGCGCTACCTGGCCGACGCCTACAAGGCGCTGCGCCAGACGGTGCCCGAGGACGCCCGCACCGAGGAGGTCGTCGACCTGACCGAGTGGCTGGGGGAACTGGTCCGCCAGACCGACTCCAGCCTCCTCGACGAGTGGGAGCGGCTGAGCAACCCGGCCGGGGACGGCGCGGGCACCACGGCGGGCACCACGGCGAGCGGTGGTGGCGTCGACGAGCGGCCACCGGCGGTCACGGGCAACATCCGGGCATTTCGGGTGTTGGTGCGCAACGCGCTGTTCCGCCGGGTCGAGCTTGCCGCGCTGCGCCGCTACGACACGCTTGGCGAGCTCGACGGCGGGTACGACGGCGGGTTCGACGCCAACGGGTGGCGGGCGGCGTTGGAGCCGTACTTCGCCGAGCATGGCGAGATCGGCACCGGTCCGGACGCGCGGGGGCCGGGTCTGCTCATCCTCGACGAGAAGCCGGGGACGCCGGGGACGTGGACGGCGCGACAGATCTTCGACGACCCGGCCGGGGACCATGACTGGGGCTTCAGCGCGGAGATCGACCTGACCGCCTCGGACGAGGCGGGAGTCGCGGTGGTCAGGGTCACCGCCATCGACCGATTCTGACGCCCGTAAAGGGACACGAAATCCGCCCCCGCTAGGGTATTTGGTGAGGATCGTCCAATTACCAAGGGGGCTGATTGCGGTGACGAGCGCGGACCGACACGACCCAGAGGTCGGGCAGTGGTGGAAGAGCCTTGCGGAGGAACGCAGCCCGGTCGACCTCAGGACCGACCAGCCGCACGCGGCCCGGATGTACGACTACTTCCTGGGCGGCAAGGACAACTTCCCCGTTGATCGGGAGGCGGCCGAGCAGGCACGGGCCGCCTTCCCGGGCGCCAGCATCGCCGCGGTGGAGAACCGGGCGTTCCTGCGCCGGGCGACCCGGTTCCTGGCCACCGAGGTCGGGATCCGCCAGTTCCTCGACATCGGCACCGGCATCCCCACGTCCCCGAACCTGCACGAGATCGCCCAGGGCATCGCCCCCGACGCCCGGATCGTCTACACCGACAACGACCCGATCGTGCTCGCCCACGCCCGGGCCCTGCTCGCCAGCACCCCCGAGGGCCGCACCGCCTACCTCGACGCGGATCTGCGCGACCCGGAGCGCATTCTGGCCGCCCCGGAACTGCGCGACACCCTCGACCTGACTCAGCCGGTCGCCCTGTCCATGATCGCGATCTTCCATTTCATCCCCGACGCGGATGACCCCTACGGCATCCTCGGCCGGCTGCTGGCGGCCCTGCCGTCGGGCAGTTATCTGGCGCTCACCCACGCCACCGCCGACGTCAACCCCGGCATGGAGCAGCTCTTCATCACGTACCGCTCCCGGGGCATCCCCGGGCAGCAGCGCACCCGGGCCGAAGTGGAACGGTTCTTCGCCGACCTGGAGCTCATCGATCCCGGGGTGGAGATGGTCCATCGGTGGCGGCCGGAGGAGCCCGCCGCCGAGGGCGAGGGGCCGACCGATGCCGAGGTCAGTGTCTACGGCGGCGTCGCCCGCCTCGGGTAGCCATCTCGGGTAACCGCCGGCTCTCACCGGTTGTGCGGCCGCCAGCCGCTGCGGGCCCCGGGCCGGGGGCGGTGCGCTCACGCGGGCGGGTTCACCCGGGTGCGCCGGACGGCTCGAACGGGCCCGCCCGCACCCGCGCACCCTCCCGGCACCATGCCGAACCGGTCCGGGCGACGACCATGGACGGTATCGTCGGCACCGTGAGTATCGTCGGCACCGTGGGCACCGTACGGGTCTTCCTCCTGGACGATCATGAGATCGTCCGGCGTGGCATCCGCGAGATGCTCTCCGAGAACGGTGACATCGAGGTTGTCGGAGAGGCGTCCACCGCGGCGGAGGCACTGCGCCGGATCCCGGCGACGAGGCCGGACGTGGCCGTGCTCGACGCCCGCCTCGAAGACGGCAACGGTATCGACGTCTGCCGGGATCTGCGCTCGGCGCACCCCGAGATCGGCTGCCTGATCCTCACCTCCTACGACGACGATGACGCCCTGTTCGCCGCCATCATGGCCGGGGCCGCCGGCTACCTGCTCAAGCAGATCAGGGGCACGGACCTGGTCGGCGCCATCCGGACAATCGCCGCGGGCCGTTCCCTGCTCGACCCGGCCGTCACCCAGCGGGTCCTCACCCGGTTGCGGGAGGGCCCGGCCGAGGACCGCAAGCTTGCCACCCTCGGCGAGCGGGAACGCCAGATCCTCGTCCTCATCGCGGAGGGGCTGACCAACCGGCAGATCGCCGGGCGGATCCACCTGTCCGAGAAGACGGTGAAGAACTACGTCTCGGCCATCCTGGAGAAGCTGGAGCTGTCCAGCCGCACCCAGGCCGCCGTGTACGCCACCCGCATCGAGAAGTGACGGCGCCCGGAAACGCATCTTGAAGCGTGACGGCACCTTGAAGCGTGACGGCGCCGCGCGGGGATGGTCGCGCCGGACCCGCCGGGCGACGTCAGTCGAGGTGGGCGAGGACCGTCTGCAGGGCCTCGGCGACCGGGACGGCGGTGCGTACCACCGTCGCCGACGGCCAGGGGTCGGCACGGGCCGCCATCGCCCGGTGGATGGCCATCGTCGCCTCCGACGGGTCGGTGCCCGCGGCGGCGCGGCGCCCGATCCGGGCGGCCGCCACCTCCGGTGCCGTCACGCAGTGCAGCTCCACCAGGTCGGCGCAGACGCTTGCGGCAAGCTCGGCGGCGGCCCGGCGGTGACGCGCGCTCGACCAGGATGCGTCCAGCACCACCCGTTCCCCGCGGGCGAGAGCCGCCTCGGCGCGGCGCAGCATCTCGGCGTACGTCGCGTCGGTGATCTCGGGGGCGTAGCGCCCGGTGCCGAACCGCGGGTCGCCGTCCGCGGGGTCGCCGTCCGCGGGGTCGGAGGTCGCGGGGTCGGAGGTCGCGGCAGGCCCGCCCACCGGCGCGACGTCCACCGCGCCCGCGCCGGTACCGGCGTCGCGGCAGGCCCCGGTTCTCGTGGTGGTGCCGCTGGCATTGCGCAGGGCACTGGCATACCCGCCGGCGGTCGTGTCCGCGGCCGGCCCGCCCTCACGCAGGGGCATCCCGGTCAGCTCCTGGCGGATCACGTCGGAGCGCAGCAGCACCCAGCCGTCACCGACCCCGGCCAGCCGGCCGGCCAGGGTCGTCTTGCCCGTCCCGGGTAGCCCGCCGACCACGACGAGCTGGACCCGGCCGGCCCGCAGATGACGGTGGGCGACGGCCAGCAGCCGGCGGGCCTCCTCGGCCGCGTCGGGATCACCCTGCCCGCCCCGGATACAGGTCACCTTCGCCCGGACGAACGCCCGGTAGGCGACGTAGAGATGCTGCAACGACCGCGGGTGCACCTCGCCGCTGAACTCCCGGTAGGCGTCGAGGAACTCGGCGGCCTCCTCCGGCGCGCCGAGGCGTTCCAGATCCATCGCCAGGAACGCGACGTCGCCGAGGACGTCACCGAAGCGCAGCCGCGGGTCGAACTCGATGCAGTCGAGGATGCGGGGTCCGTCGCCGAGGCAGTAGATGTCGTCGGCGAGCAGGTCGCCGTGCCCGTCGCGGATCCACCCGGCGCGCACCCGATCGCCGAGCAGGGTCTCCCGGCCGGCCAGGTAGCGCAGCGCCAGTTCGCCGATCTCGTCGACCACCGCCGCGTCCAGCAGGGTGCCACGGTAGGGGGAGATGCCTTCCAGGCCCTCCCGCCACAGCCCCTCCAGGGTCGCCCGGTGCCCCGCCACCGCGATCTCCGGTGAGGTCTCGCACCGCTGGTGGAACACCGCCAGCGCCCGAGCGACCGTGCGCAGTGCCGGGCCGACCCGGCTGCGCCGGCGCACGAGGGTGGACAGCCGCCGGCTCGCCGGCATCCGCCGCATCACGACCAGGTGGTCGATCACCTCACCGGTGTCGTCGAGGAGATCGGCGACCCCCAGGTAGACGTCGGGGGCCAGCCGGCGGTTGAGCGCGACCTCCGACCGGCAGACCGACTCCCGGGTGCGGCGGTCGGTGAAGTCGAGGAAGCCCAGGTTCACCGGCTTCTTGCGCTTGTACACGCGATCGGCGGCCAGGTGCAGCGTGGCGCTGTGCGTCTCGTAGGTCTCGAACGTCTCCAGCTCGGACAGGTACAGGGCGCGCAGCCGGGGCTGGGCCGGGGTTGAGGCGGGGGACGGCGGGTTCGTCGGGGACAACATCCCTCCGGCCGCGTGATGGTCGTCCGCCCCGGTGGAGGGCGTCGCATCCCGCACGTACTGGATGGTCATGGCCCCTCCAGGGGGTCGCGTGGCAGGTCTGGCGGGTCGGGACACGGCGGTCGACGCTCGTCGCACCGCGTCGGACGGTCGGACGGTCGGACGGGTGACGCCGGCGGTGTGGACAGATGAACGCCGACGTCCGATGGCTCCGAACATCATCGTCGCCGCCGGCGAGCATCCTCGCGACCGCCAGAGGTTGCCTACCCGGGGGCCCTTCGGACCATTCGTGGTGGACGTCCGACCCGACCCGGGCCGCACCCGCCAGCGGGCCACCGGATCCGCTGTGCCCGCCCGGTCACCGCACCCCCGCCCGGTACCGGCCCGGTCTAGCCGGCCAGCTCGGGAACCCCGGTCACCGCGGCCAGCTCGGCCAGCGTATCCGCGACGCTGCGGTGATGGATCGCCGTCCAGCCGCGCCGGCGCGCTGCCTCACAGTTCGCGGCGGCGTCGTCGATGAGGACGCAGCCCGGGCCGGGCTGGCCGAACGTGCGTTCGGCGAGGTCGTAGACGGCCGGGTCGGGCTTGCCGATCCCGATCTCATGAGAGTTGATGATGGACTCGAAGACCGACCAGTCGGGCAGCAGCGCGCGGCGCAGCGGCTCCCACTCGGCCACGCTGTTGGTCAGCAGTCCCACCCGCAGGCCGGCGGCGCGGGCGCGCAGCAGCCCATCGACCATCACCGACTCCAGGGTGCGACCGGCATACCAATGGTCCCCGAACCGGGACAGGTCAATGCGCGGCGGGTGGGCTGTCCCGAGGGCGTCCGTGACGAGGATCCCCCAGTCGTGCTGGCTGACCACGCCCCGTTCGAGGGGGCCCAACGTGCGCAGGCCCCACGTCGCCGCCACCTGGTCGAACGCCCGGCGCAACTCGTGGGCGGGTACGCCCACGGCGGCGACCAGGTCGCGGAACGCCACAGCGATCGACGACGTCAGCACTCCGCCGAAATCGCACCAGATCGCCCACGGCGCCGCGCCGGCCGCCCGGGGCGCGGCCTCCCCTGGGGGCGCGGTCTCCCCTGGGGGCGCGGTCTCCCCCACGGGGGCGGGACGTCCCGCGGGCAGCAGTTCGGTCATGTCGGCTCGGCGTCGTGGGCGATCTCGTCGACGCGCTGCCCACTGACCGGGTCGAACAGGTGCAGTCGGCACGCGGGAACCCGGACCCGCAGCGGGGTGCCGACGGCCGGGACGCCGGCCTGGGCCGGGACGGTCACCGCCCACCGGGCCGGGCCGACCTCGTCCGGGCCGGCGTCCCACTCGCCGGTCTCCCCCGCCGCGGCGGCCCCGCTCACGCAGTGGACGACGACCACGTCCCCGGTGAACTCGACCACGTCGACCAGCCCCTCCATGACCAGGCCGGCACCGGCCAGGCCCGCACCGGCCAGGCCGCCCGCTGCCGCGGCCCGATCGGGCCCGGCCTCGATGACGCCGTCCCCCGGCCGCCAGCCGAGCCAGGACCGGGGCAGCGTCAGCGGTCCGGCCAGCCGCGCGGACAGCCCCGGTGCCGCGAGCGCCCCACCGCCGTTCGTCACCTCGACCAGGTGCAGGTTCATCGCCGGACTGCCGACGAACGCGGCGACGAAGACGTCGGCCGGCCGGCGGTAGACCTGCTCGGGCGTGCCGGCCTGCGCCACCCGTCCGCCGTTCATGACCACCAGATGGGTGCCCATGGACAGCGCCTCGAGCTGATCGTGGGTGACGAGAACGACGGTGTTGCCCAGCTCGCGGTGCAGGCGCACGAGTTCGGCCCGGGCCTGCTGGCGTAGCTGGGCGTCGAGCGCGGAGAGGGGCTCGTCGAGCAGGAGCACACTCGGGCGGCGCACGATCGCGCGGGCGAGGCCGACGCGCTGGCGCTCACCCCCGGAGAGCTGCCCAGGTCGGCGGTGCCGCAGGTCGGCGAGCCCCAGCAGGACGCAGGCCTCGGTGACCCGGCGGGAGATCTCGCCACGGCTCGGGCCCGCCCCGCCCGCCCCCCGGCGCAGAAATCCGAGGCGGCCGCGGTTGTGCTTCGCCTCGAGCCGCAGGCTGAAGGCGATGTTCTGCTCGACGGTGAGATGTGGGTAGAGCGCGAAGTCCTGGAAGACCATCGAGACCCCGCGCGCGCCCGGTGGCGTCGCCGTGACGTCCACCCCGTTGATCGTCAACCGGCCTTCGTCGGGGGTCTCCAGCCCGGTGATGACCCGCAGCGCGGTCGACTTCCCGCATCCCGACGGCCCGACGATCACCGTGAAGGACCGGTGCGGAAGATGCAGGTCGGCGACGTCGAGCGCGGGCCGCCCGGTGCCGCCGTACCGGCGCATGATCCCACGGAAGTGCACCCCCCCGCTGGGGGCGGGGAGCTCCGGCGGTGGGGCCTCGCCGAGGATCGGCCGGCTGGTCACGGTGGTGTCGGTCATCCGGTGCTCATCTCAGGCCAGCTTGGAGGAAAGCGTCGGTGATGCGGCGGGAGGCGAAGAGGTAGACGATGGTCACCGGGATCGAGGCGAGCATGGCCCCGGCGAGCAACGGGCCGTACTCCGGGCCCTCCTGGGTCTCGAACATCTGCAGGCCCGGCTGGATGGTCGTCGTGTCCCGGTGGGGCGCGACGAGGGTGGGCCAGAGATACTCGTTCCACGTCGTGATGAACACGACGACGGCCACCGCCGCGAGCGCGGGGCGCAGCAGCGGCAGGACGATGTGGCGCAGCGTCTCGGCGTGGCTGGCGCCATCGAGGGTCGCGGCGCCGAGCAGGGTCGGCGGGATGCCGCGGATGTGCTCGCGCAGCAGCAGCACCGCCAGCGAGCAGGTGGCCAGCTGCGGCACGATCAGCCCGGCGAAGGTGTTGCGCCAGCCCAGCCGGGAGACCAGCAGGAACTGTGGGATCATCAGGGCCTGCGGCGGGACGACGAGGGCGATGACCACCAGCGCGGAGACGAGCCGCTGCCCGGCGTGGGAGAAACGGACGAACGACCAGGCTGCGAGTACCCCGGCGACGAGGTGCAGGATGGTCACACCCGTCGCCATGACGAAGGTGTTCAGCAGCAGTCGGCCGATGGGGAACCCGTCGATGGCGTTGCGGTAGTTGCTCAGGCTGGCCGGGATGGGCAGCGGGTTGGCGCCGTAGATGTCCGCGGGCGGCTTGAACGAGGTGGTCAGCGCCCACAGCATCGGGAAGAGCATCGCGACGACCGCCACGGCGAGTACCACGTGCCGGCCGGCGGCGCGGGTGGCCTGGACATCAGAGCGCGGCACGGCGCCTCCTGGTCAGCGCGGTCAGCGGGGCGGCGAGGGCAGCCGCGAGCCGGGTGGTCGGCCGGTCCCGGTCCGGGGCGCCGAACGTGCCGGCGACGCGGCGGGCCAGCGTCGACAGGCCGAACAGGGCGCACAGGACCACCACGATCGTCAGCGCCGCCGCCGCGCCCGTCCCGGCGTCGAAGTAGGTGAACGCGTAGGTGTACAGACGGTAGTAGACGTTGTCGGTGGTGTTGTCGGGGCCGCCCTGGGTGAGCACGGCGATGTTGGTGAACGTCCACTGCCCGGCGAACACCGCGCACAGGAACGACAGCAGGATCGTGGTGCCACGCAGTTGGGGGACCACGAGACGGCGGGTGATCTCCCATTCGGTGGCGCCGTCGACGCGGGCGGCGTCGAGGCAGCGCCGGTCGATCGCGGCCAGTGCCGCGCCGTAGAGCAGCATGTTGAGCGCGACGAACCGGGCCGCGGTGACGAGCGAGATGGCGGCGAGGGCGGTCGAGGGATCACCGAGCCAGTCCCGCTCGCCCAGGCCCAGCCCGCCAGTGACGACGTTGACGATCCCGCCGAGCGGGTCGAGGACGAACCGCCAGGACAGCGCGTTCGCGACAGGGGCGAGCATCACCGGCAGGAACAGCAGGGCCCGGTAGATGTCGCTGGTCCGACCGGGTCGCTTCCACAACATGATCGCCAGCGCCATCGGGACGACCGTCGCGAAGGGCAACATCACCAGGACGTAGAGGCCGGTGCGGCTCAGCGCCCGGGGGAACTCTTCGCCCCCGAACAGGCCGCGGAAGTTGGCAAGCCCCACGAAGTCCTGGTCGGGTTTGATCAGGTCCCAGTTCGTCAGGCTCAGGTACGCCTCGAAGAGCAGCGGCCCGTAGACGAAGACCGCCAGCGACACCAGCACCGGCGTCTGGTAGAGCCACGGCACGGCGCGGCGTGCCACCGTGGCCGGGAGGACCCCGCGCGGGCGTGCCGCGCGGGGCCGGGTGCCGATCATCAGGAGGAGAGTGCGCGGATCTTCTCGGCGGCCTTGCTCAGGGTCGCCTGGGGATCGGCCCCGCGCAGGACGATCGGTTCGACGCCCTCGTCCTGCAGCACGACGACGGCCTGGTTGGCCTTCGCCCCGCGGAACGAGGTGTAGGGGGTGACGGTGTCGAGCTGGTCGAGGGCCGGTTCCAGCAGCTTCACGATCGGGGTGCCGGCGAGCTTCGTCGCCACGCTCTGTCGCAGCGGCAGGTAACCGATCTTCGAGGTGATGATCTCGAAGCCCTCGTCGGAGGTGAGGAACTTGATGAACTCCCAGGCGGCGCGCTGCTTGGCCGGGTCCTTGGCCAGCACCGCGAGCCCGGCGCCGGAGTAGGTCGGGCGGGCGGGTTTGGTGCCGAAGGACGGCAGACCCGCGGTGCGCAGCTCGAACTTGCCCGCCGCCGCCTTCTGGGCGCTGGCGAGCAGCGCCGTGCTGGTGACGAACATGCCGAGGTCACCCTTGGTGAACGCGGCCAGGGCCGCTTCGGCCTTGACTCCGGGCTGGGCACCCGAGGCGGTCAGGTCGGCGATCGTGGCCAGCGCCTCGACGGCAGGCTGCTTGTCGAGGGTGACGCCGCCGTTCTTGTCCACCAGCGAGCCGCCGTTGGAGTTGACGACCGACTGGGTCAGGTAGTCCGACTTCCCGCTGTCGACGACGCTGATGTAGACGCCCTGCTTACCGGTCGCCTTGATCTTCAAAGCGGCGGCCTTGACGTCGGCGAGGGTCGTCGGCGGGTGTTGGGGGTCCAGGCCGGCGGCGCGGAACAGGTCGGCGTTGTAGTACATGACCGGGATCGACATCGTGAACGGCATCGCCGCGACGACGCCGTTGGTGGAGACGGCCGACAGGATGCTCTTCGAGATGCCGGCGGTGGCCGACTCCCACTCGCTGCCGGCGACCTTCTGGACCGGGGTGATCGGCAGGGCGTCGACCGCCTCGGCCATCTTGCTCCAGCCGATCTGGGCGACGTCGGGCGGATCACCGGCGGCGGTGTCGGTGCGCAGCCGGGTGAGGACGTCCTTCACCGCGACGCCCTGCGGCTTGACCGTGATCTTCGGGTGCGCCTTGGCGAAGGCGTCGAGCAGTGCCTGGGTTCCCGTACCACCGAGACCCGGGGTGCCGTAGTTGTAGGACAGGAAGGTGATGGTCGCCGGGGTGTCACCTTGCGGTGTCGCGGCCGGGGTACCGGAGGCGGTGTCGCTGTCCGAGCCGCAGGCCGCCACGGCGAGCAGGCCGACCGCGGCGGACAACGCCGTGACGACCAGCCGGGCCCGGTGCCGCCGCGGACGGCGGCCCGGGCGTTCCTGTCCTGCGTCCCGTTCATGTCCAGCAGCATCGTCGTGCCGGGAAACGGCTGTCACACCAGTCGCCTTTCACGCGTCGGAGCGATTGCGTCACCCGAGGGGTGATCGCGTCCCGGGAACAGGTCGCCACCCGGGAACAGGGTGCCCCCCACGGGGGGCGGGAAGACGTCGGCGGAGGTCATGCGACGTCGAACTTGCGGGCCGGGGCGGCCAGGTGCACCGGCCCGTCGAACACCCGCTCGGCCTCGGCGCGCCGCGCGGCCAGCCACTCGGGGTCGTCGGTGACGAAGTGGGTGAGCACGAGCTGACCCACCCCGGCGAGCCGGGCCGCCTCGGCCGCGTCGAGGGCGCTGAGGTGGCCGTGGTCGCTGTCGTCGGTCAGCTCGAGGGTGGCCTCGGCGAGAAAGAGATCGACGCCGCGGGCGAGGTCGACGAGGGCGTCGGTCACTCCGGTGTCGCCGGTGTAGGCGAGGCTGGCGTCCGCCGTCTCGATGCGGATCCCGCAGTTCGGTACCGCGTGGCGCAGCCCGTGCAGGCTGACCAGGCAGTCGCCGATCTTGAAGGTCTCCCCCGGGTCGTACTCGCGGACGTCGAAGGCGACCTCGAACGCCTTGTCCAGCAACGGGATCGTCGCGACCGGAAATAGTCCGGCCAATGTCCGGAAGGTGTCCAGGCCGCCCCGTGGAAGGTAAAGCGGAATCGGTTCGCTGCGCGTCGGAATGTCGCGTGCCGGCAGCGTCGGGAATCGCATGGGATACCGGGTCCGGCTGGCCAGCAATGCCTTCCCCACCGGCAGGAGATCATAGCAGTGATCGGAATGCAGATGACTGATCACAATACCGTCGAGCACCGCGGGATGCCCCAGCGCGCTCAGCGCCGTCGCGGCGCCGGGGCCGCAGTCCAGCAGCATCTTCGTCTCCGCGGTGCAGACGAGGTAGCTGGAGCTGCACTGACCGCCGGTCGGCATTCCCGACCGGCAGCCCAGGACGGTCAACCGCATACGTTCATCCGTTCATCTTGATGTTCCGCTCTTGGTGTTCCGTTGGGAACATTCCGTTGGGAACATGTGGAACATTCGGCGCCGGGGTGCGCGAGGATTTCCGCTGTCATCCGCGATGCTGCTGGGTGGCGCCGTCGCCGGCAATACGGAACTTTCGAACGGACGATTGCCCCAGCCAATCGTCATCTACACGCGCCGCCGTCGCCGAACGGCCCGTGACGAAGAACATCGGGTCGGTCCGGCGGCGGGGGGCCGAAGGTGCCGGGAGGCCGCGAAAGGTGCCGCGGGGGTGCGGGCTCAACCGCCGGAAGCCGGCTGCCCGTCGTGGGCGAGGACCGGCACCTGCGGCGCGGCAGGCGCGGGGACGGCGTCCTCCCCGAAGGGACCCGCGTTGTCCAAGCTGCGCAGGAACGCCTCGACGACGGGCGGCGGGTCGGGGTGCCAGACCACCTGCACCCCGACGGTGGGCACCGGCTCGACGAGCCGCACGGCCGCCAGGCCCTTGCCGGGCACGAAACCACTGCGGACGGACGAGGCGAATCCCACGACCGACTTCGTCGTGACGATGATCCCCGTGGCACCCGAGTCGTCGACCTCGTCGGCGACCGTCAGGCTGATGCCCGCCCGGCCGGCCGCGGCGAGGATCGCGTCGTGCATGGCGGGGCTCTGTTCCCGTCGGAACAACACACACCGTTGACGCGCGAGCTCCCGGAACGACGCCTGCTGGCGGTCGGCCCACGGATGGTGGTGGCCGACGATGGCGACCAGCGGCAGGGTGAGAATCCGTCGCGACTGCAGCCCGACGGCCGGCGCCCCGCCGAACACGAGCGCCACGTCCACCTTGCGGTCGTGCAGGGCGGCGAGCGTCGGTCCGCTGCGGGCTTCCCAGAGAACCGTGGAGATGCCGGGGTAGTCGGCGCCCAACCGGACGAGGGTCGGCTGGAGCACCCGCTGCCCGGCGGGGAAGTTGAAGCCGATGGTCAGCACGCCCACGCGGCCCGAGGCCGCCTCCCGGGCCGCCGACACGGCCCGGCGCGCGGTGTCGAGGACCCGCCGGGCCTCGACCTCGAACGCGCGGCCGGCCGCGGTGAGCCGCACCTCGTGGGAGGTCCGGCTGACCAGTTCGACACCGACCTCCCGTTCGAGGCGCTGGAGCTGCTGACTCAGCGACGGCTGGGCCAGGTGCAGCCGGGCCGCCGCCCGCCCGAAGTGCAGTTCCTCGGCGATTGCGAGGAACGAGACGAGATAGCGGAACTCCATGCGGGTCTCCACGGCACCTCCCCGCAGAAAAATATCGTTCCGGAATACCGGCGGTGGAATATAAAAAAAACGGACGGTGAAATTCCCGTGTTGATTGGCCGCCCAGCCGATCATGGATGATGGCCGCGGGTCATCGCCAGCCGGCCGGGGCCATGGGTTACCGGCTGGCCGGGCCCGCCGGACCCACCGATCTTTTGTTGATCATGATAGCCGAGTGGACGTCAACACCGTTGATTATCTTGCTCGGGGTGAGGGAGGACCGGCCGGGCACCAGACGGCTGGCCCGGAATCGGACCGCCCGCGGCCGGCTCTCCCCCGCCCGCCGCGGACCGCGTCACCGCCGGGGACGGGGACGCCGGGGACGCCGATGTGGCGATGTCCGTATCCGCCTCGCTCGTCCGCGACGGACCACCGGCGCGGACCGGGAACCACACCGACTCCAGCAGGGCGCGCCGGTCCAGAGGTAGCGGGGTGGGAACGCCGTCGACCAGGTGCACCATGACGGTGTCGCACAGCCCCAGGCAGACCCCGTCGAGGAAGAGGCCGGCACTGTGCACGAACGACGACGCGCCGATCCGGCTTATCCCGTGGCCGATCTCGTAGGTGGCGGGATAGTGCGCCTCGGCCAGGTAGTGGATGCTGAGCTGTGCGACGACGGGCGTGAACCCGGGCCGGCCACCCGGGTCCTCGGGGCGGAGCAACCGGGTGTGCAGTCCCACCCGGGTGTCCTCGTACAACGAGGCGATGGCGACGTTATTAAGGTGACCGAAGATGTCCATGTCGCTGAACCGCGCGGGCATCGGCTGACTCAGGGGATAGCTGGCGAGGCTGAGCCTCGCCGGATCACGTCTCGGGTCCATTTCGCCACTGTGCCCCATCCGATCCGGCCGTGGAGGGTCAACATTCGGTCTTCTTCGTCATGCCGATCCGCATCTCCCCGGCCGGTCGGATTCCGGCCAGCCGGAAAACGATGTACCGCTGTCGCTGTCGGGACAAGGCCGATACTGAGGGGATGGGAAAGACCTACGAGCGCATCGACGGTAGGCTCCGGACGTTCATCGAGGAGCAGGTGGTCTTCTTCGTGGCGTCGGCGCCGCTGTCCGCCCAGGGCAGCGTGAACATCTCCCCGAAGGGTCGGGCCGGCACGCTCGCCGTGCTCGACGAACGGACCCTGGCCTACCTGGACTTCGGCGGCAGCCACGCGGAGACCATCGCCCACCTGCGCGAGAACGGCCGGATCACCCTGATGTGGTGCGCCTTCACCGGGCCACCGACCATCGTGCGGGTGCACGGCCGCGGCGAACCGGTCCTGCGCGACGATCCCCGCTTCTCCGAGCTGCTCACCCACTTCGACGCCGAGCGGGCGGGCGCCGCCGGGCTGCGCGCCGTCATCCTCATCGCGGCGGAACGGATCAGCGACAGCTGCGGGTACGCCGTCCCGTTCATGGACTACCGCGAGGAACGGCCGCTGCACGCCCAGTATTTCGACCGCAAGACCGACGAGGAGTTCGCCGTCTACTGCGCGTCGAAGGAGTTCAACGGCACGAGCGTCGACGGCCTGCCCGCGCTCCCTCTCCCCCTGCCCGCGCTCCCGACACCCGCCCCGGCGGCGACGCCGGCACCCCCGCCGGCACCCCCGCCGGCACCCCCGCG
>NZ_CDWWXA010000102.1:0-17990 GCF_977971845.1 Frankia sp. CeCAU1
GGGTGGGCTACGATCTACAGAGCAGCATTCCGGGGCTCTTCGTGATCGGGGAGGCGAACTTCTCCGACCACGGCGCCAACCGTCTCGGCGCGAGCGCGCTGATGCAGGGTCTCGCCGACGGCTACTTCGTGCTGCCGCCCATGCTGGGTGACTACATCGCCTCGACGAAGCTGGGCGCGGTCGACGCGAGCCATCCCGCGGTCGCGGAGACGGCGGCCGAGGCGACGGGCCGGCTGACCCGCCTGCTCGCCGTGAACGGTGACCGCACCGTCGACTCGTTCCACCGTGAGCTCGGCGAGATCATGTGGGACGAGTGCGGGATGGCGCGCAGCGAGGACGGCCTGCGCAAGGCGCTGGGGCGCCTTCCGGAGCTGCGCGAGGAGTTCTGGCGCCAGGTCAAGGTGCCGGGCGACGCGGGTAGTGTCAACCAGAGCCTGGAGCGGGCGAACCGGGTGTCGGACTTCCTCGAACTCGGCGAGCTGATGTGTGTCGACGCCCTGCACCGCGAGGAGTCCTGCGGGGGGCACTTCCGGGTCGAGAGCCAGACCCCGGACGGCGAGGCCCTTCGCGACGACGACCGGTTCGCCTACGTCGGGGCCTGGGAGTTCGCCGGCACGGAAACCCCGCCGGTGCTGCACCGCGAGGTTCTGGAGTTCGAGCACGTCCACCTCGCCCAGCGTAACTACGCGTGAGGCGGTACCGGTCAATGGATCACGACTGTACGAGGAGCCGACCGTGAAGCTCACCCTTCGGATCTGGCGCCAGGCCGGACCGGACGAACCGGGCCGCATGGTCACCTACGAGGTGCCCGACGCGAACCCGGACATGTCCTTCCTCGAACTGCTCGACGTGCTCAACGAGCGGCTGACCCTGCGGGGCGAGGAGCCAGTCAGCTTCGACCACGACTGCCGCGAGGGCATCTGCGGCGCCTGCGGAGTGGTCATCAACGGCCAGGCCCACGGCCCCCGGGAACGGACCACCACCTGCCAGCTGCATGTGCGGGAGTTCTCCGACGGGGACGTCATCGACGTCGAGCCGTGGCGCTCGGTCGCGTTCGGCGTCGTCCGCGACCTGATGGTGGACCGCTCCGGCCTCGACCGGATCATCCAGGCCGGCGGCTACATCAGCGCCCCGACGGGCAGCGCCCCCGAGGCGCACTCCACCCCGGTGCCCAAGGCCGTCGCGGACACGGCGTTCGACAACGCCACCTGCATCGGCTGCGGCGCCTGCGTCGCGGCCTGCCCCAACGGCTCGGCCATGCTGTTCACCTCGGCGAAGGTCGTGCACCTCAACAGCCTGCCCCAGGGCGCCCCGGAGCGGGCGAGCCGCACACTCAACCTGGTCGAGGCCATGGACGCCGAGGGCTTCGGCGGGTGCACCAACACCGGGGAGTGCACCGTCGCCTGCCCGAAGGGCATCCCACTGGACAGCATCGCCACGCTCAACCGCGAGGTTCTGCGGGCCTCGATCGGCCTCCGGTAGATCCGGTGGGCATCCCCCGACCTGAAGATCGGCGCGTTCCGTCCATAGGTGTCCACCCGACGTCCATAGGCTTGACTGGACGAATGGCTGTACGCGCAGCACGGGACCGGCCCGCGTCACGAGCCTGAGAGACCTGTGACGCGGCCGTCGCTGGCCTGGCCGGAATGCTTCCACCCAGGTCAGCGGCGGCCCCATGCCCGTCAGGGACCACCCCGTCGCCGGCTTGGCCAAGGAACGGATCACACGCCAGCCCGAGCACACAACCCATCCGGCTCGGCCGCCTCTGCTTCCACCAGCACAACACAGACCATCCACGATGATCATCGAGTACCGTTGCAGTCCTCCAACCGGCTCCTCGTCCCGCTTACCGCGGCCGACCAGCGCCAGGCCCCACCCGAGCCGCGCGACGCGCTCCGCATCCTCGATCGCCACGTCGACAGCTACATCGACCATGCCCGGCTCGCACCCGCAGCCTGAAACGTGACACAGATGTGAAGAACCTACAGACCAAAGATCGCTAGACGGGTAAGTCCTATGTGGTTCGGGAACACGACGCGCGGTAGTTGTAGCCGGCCCAGCCGGCAACCTCGGAATGCTGGACGGTCGGCCGAGAGGCCCCGCACGGCACCGGGGTCGAACCAGTGATCCAGCGGTTGTCGAACCAGAAGTCGCTGTCCGCGGCCACCTCCCGGATCATCCGCTTGACCAGCGGTAACGCCGCACGCGGTCGTTTGTTGTACCCCGACTGCCCGGGCAGCTACGGGAACATCCCGGCGAGGTGCTTGCGCGCGTAGCGCAGCCATCGGGCCTCCGAGCGGTGGCCGAGCAGGGCTTGGGCGACCGCGGGGCATCGGACTTACTCGTCTAGGTGCGGGATCGCTCCAAGGGCTTCGGCAGTGAGTTTCTGGGTGTTCTGTGCTTGTTCGGGGTTGGCGAGACAGACAGCGACGTAGAGGGCATCGAGGACCGTGAGGTGGATGCTTTGGCTGCTCATGGCTTCCATGCCGAAGTCGGTCTCGCGGCTACCGGCGACCAGGCAGGTGTCGACGGCCTTAGTGAGCGATGATCGGTAGAAGCTGGTGAGTGCGATGGTGGCGGCGCCCGCTTGTTTGGCCGCGACTGCGTTGGCGAGGGTTTCCTGGGTTTGGCCGGTGTGACTGATGGCGAGGCAGGCGTCGCCTGGTTGTAGGAGACGTGCGGTCACGTGTTGGACTTGCGGATCCAGGGACGCCTGGGTGATGAGGCCTGCGGTGCGGAATCGGTATGAGGCGCACTGGGCGAGCGAGGCCGAGGCTCCGACTCCGACGATGAGTAGTCGTTCGGCGTTGGCGAGGGTGCGCACGGCCTGGGTGAAGCTGTCGTGGTCGACGGTCCCGGGGGCTTCGCCGATCGCCTGGGCTGCGCTGCTCGCGATCTTGCCCAGGACGGTGGCGGGCGGGTCGGTGACGGCGACGTCTTCGTGCGGGCCGCGCTCTGCGGGTATCAGTTCGGCAGCGAGGCGGATCTTGAGGTTGGCGAAGCCCTCGAGGCCGACATCGTGACAGAAGCGGACGACGGTGGCAGCGGAGGTGCCGGTGCGCTCGGCGAAGTCGGTGACGGTCATGTGGATGATGTCGCCGGGTGCGGCGAGGATTACTCGACCGATCCGCTGTTCGCTGGGAGTCAGGGCTGGGATCTGGGCGCGCAGTCGGGCGACGATGGTCCCGCTGCTGTCTCCGGGTTGAGAGACATCGGTTCGTCGGCTGCGGGTCGCGGTGGGCATGATGCTTACCACGATGCCAGATCGGCGCGCGTCGCAGAGTCTGTGTACGACGCGGTTGAGGTCATGGTGTGACGCAAGACTTGGACACCGTCTTGACCGCACTGTGCGCGAAGATCAACGACCGGATCGACGGGAACCGGCGGATCGGTAGGCCACCGCTCCTGAACGACGCCGAACTCGTCTGCCTCGCGGTCGCCCAGGCCCTGCTCGGCCACCGCTCGAAGGCCCGATGGCTGCGCTACGCGCGGGTAGGCGTCAAGGAACGATGCTGCGGATTCCATCACATGATCGTACGAGCGGCGGAGTCGGTCTTGGTGCGCAGGCCTCGGCGGGACCGTCCCGACATCTGGGCGCAGAAGCTGTTGAGGTTTTTCTCGCCAGTAGCACCCGGGCCCGGTGATGTCACGGGCTCTCCGTTCCTGGCTTGCCCGTGGCTTGCAGGACGGTCTGGACGGTCGGCCGTCGGCTGGGGCGTGTGGTCGGCCGCCGGGCCCGTACCTGGCTCTACACGTGGACCCGTAACCACGAGCAGGCGAGAACTGCCCGCTGCCCGGCACACCGCACGGTCGCGGACGGTGAGCCACGCGTGTACCAGCGCGGGCGGGACGGGACACAGTGCCCGTCCGGCGACGGCAAGATCTTCAATCTATTAGTTGATTTGACGATGAGGATGGGGCATCCTGGGACTTCGCGGTCCTCACGGACCGGACCCAATGAACCCTAACCAAGGATGACATCACGGTTGCGAACCGTACATGACGGCTACACGGAGCCTCCAAACGCCCCAAAACTCCCAGCAAGCTAGCTAGATCAAGGTCGATAGGCGGGTCTGGCACCCACGTTCGAGAGATTTACGCCACAGGCACTCAGGTGACGCATGGCGCCCCATCGACGCTCATCCGGGAGTAGCGTGCGTAAACATGATGATTGACGATATGCCCCGGGGGCTCGCTTCGGATCTTCATGATCTCACAGACCGGAGAAAAAGAATCAAGAAGGTGACCGGAGCGCGGTCGGTGGTCGGTTCGTTGGGGCCGACGGATAAAAAGATCATCTTTGGTATCCCCCGAGGGTCCGGTCCCCTCCCCGCCCCGAACGCTGATCGACGGCGCCGTCCTCCGGTATGTCACCGTCGGTCACGAGCAGGGTGCCGGGCCCGCGGCCGCGGGCTCCGTGATGATCACCGGACAGCCCGTTGGCTACCAACGAATGCGCAGATCACGGGCTGCCGGAGTCCAGCTACTTGGACTCCCTGAATATTCGGCCAGTGTTGCGATTACAAAACCCGGCTAAGGATGCACCGTTGCACGCCTAGGATCCGTAATGAAGTAAGTAATGCAGGCCAACATGCGTCTTCGCAGGTCACGGGCTCGCAAGGATCCCAAAGTGAACAAGTTATATCATTCCGAATCCCTAGTCGAGAAATCCATGTCGAAGGCGAGACGGCGCGGCTCGACGGAGCGCTACACATACCGCTCAAATGATCACGTGTTGAACCCTTCAACATCACCATTCGAAAAGGCGCTGACATGACACTCGACTGGTACTCGACCGATACTTCTATACGTCTCGGAGTGGGCGTGTATGACGGCCTGTCCGCGCGTGTTGCTGACAAGCACAAACCCGACTTCGTCTGGGTGAGCAGTTTCTGTGTGTCCGCTGCGCTGGGCCTTCCCGATCTCGGGCTGGTGGATTTCTCCGAGATGGCCAGTGTGGCGCGGACCGTGGCGAGGTCAACGTGTCATCCGGTGGTTGTGGACATGGATTCCGGGTACGGAGGCCCACGCAAGGTAGAGCTGGCGGCGCGGACAATCTCCCAGGCCGGCGCGAGCGCGGTGTGCATCGAGGACAACACACTGGACAAGCGGTCAAGCCTGTACCCCGGTAAGCGGGACCTGGCCAGCGTGGAAGAACAGGAAAAACGCCTCCGCGCCGCGCTCCGCGGGCTGGAGCCCAGCTGTTTCTTGATCGCCCGAACCGAAGCGTTGGTAGCCGGGCACAGCGTGACCGAGGCCTTGAACCGCGCGAACCGCTATGTGGATGCCGGCGCGGACGCGGTGTTTGTGCAAGCCACGCGACCCGACAGGGGCGAGGAACTTCTGGAATTCGGCCGGGGATGGGATCGGCGCACGCCGGTGTTCATCGCACCAACCTGCTATCCAGCGCTCGGTGCCGAGGAGTACGCCAGGGCCGGTATCACACACTGGATCTTCGCGAACCAGTTACTCCGTGCCGCCCTCCAAGCGATGAAGGACACCGCCCGACAGATCGGAGGAGCCAGGACCGGCCCCGCTCCGCAACTGGATGATCAGATCGCCTCAGTGCCGGAGATCGGAGACCACGTGAATGCGCACAAAGACGAATAAAAGGATTGATCGCCATGTCCCAGAAGACTACTGGTGAGGCCCTGGTCGAGGAGCTCATCAAACACCGGTGGGACTATTTCAGCGGGGTACCATGCTCGCTATTTAAAGGCGTGTTCGCCCGCCTTGAATCTCTCGGTTCCGACCAGGACGCCCGCTATCTGCCCGCACCCCGAGAAGAAGTCGCTGTGGCCGCGGCAGCGGGAGCGTATCTGGTGGGCAGAAATCCGGTTGTATTCATGCAGAACTCCGGTCTGGGGTACTGCTTGAACACCTTGATCTCGCTACTGTTGATCTACGAAATCCCGATGATATTGGTCATCAGCTGGCGAGGATATAGTCCCGATGCGATCGAGCACAGAATCATCGGTGAAATTCTCGAACCTCTACTCAGCCTTATCGATGTGTCGTACCGGATCCTGGACGATGTCCCGGCTGCGGTGCGCTGGGCCACTTCAACGGCGTTGTCGGACCGGAAGACGGTCGCGCTCCTGGTGCGGGAGACGATATGAGGTCCCCAGCTCCCACCAAGGTCCTGGCCGATTTTGTCTCCGTTGTTCCCGACGCACTGTTCGTGTCGACCTGCGGCTATCTCAGCCGAGACCTGCAATCGGTTGGGGACAGGCCCAACTTCTTCTATCTCGTCGGATCGATGGGTGCGGCACTGCCGGTGGGGCTCGGGATAGCTGACGGCGCACCCAAGACGCAGGTTGTGGTGATCGATGGGGATGGCTCGTTCCTGATGGGCCTCAACTGTCTGCCGCTGGTTGGTGCCCGAGCCCCGCACAACCTGGTGCACGTGGTGCTCGACAACGGGATGCACGAAAGCACCGGCGGTCAGTCCACCGTAGCAACCGAGCACTCAGATGTCCTGGCCATGATGCAGGCCGCCGGATATGTACAAGCGCTGCGCGCGACCCACGTGACCGACAGCGTAGTAGCGGCCTTGCACCAACCGGGCCCGACCGGCATCCACATCCCTGTCGCACCCCGCACCAGCGTGGCCCCACGGATCATCACCGAGCCCGAGGAACTGGTTCACCGAATCCGCAGGCTGCTGGCCCGACGTTCAGGGAGGCAACGATGAAGGAAGCGACCTATCTCCAACTGGTCGGAGCGCGCATCCTGTCTGAAGCCAACGACCTCAAACGCGACTCCCGCGCACTGGCGACCGAACTGGGTCTCGACCACGCCATGATCGACCAGGTGATAGCAGGGCGCGCCACGCCTGAGATCGCAGACGAGGTCATCCGCAGGATGGGCGTGGTCTATCCCATCGATGAAACAGATCTGCGTATCGTTCCCGACGACTGCGACTCCGGGATCAAGATCATGCGTGCAAAGGAGTCCCGGGCCACAAGTCGGATCTTCCGGCGGCCTGACAGGCATGGAAACCTGGAGCCGTACTACGAGTACCGCGACACCGCGTTCTCACGTCTGTCACCATTCCGTCCGGAATGGATCCGCGAACTGCGCGTGGTCTCCGACTGCAACCCCGATAACCCGGATGTCGCGTTCAACCACGGGCACTTTCTGCACCAATACAGCATTTACGTGGGACCGGTGAACCACTATTGGCAGGTCGACGGTCGACGCTACGCCGTCGAGATGACCACCGGGGACTCCAGCTACACCACCCCGTTCCGGCCACACACGTTCACCAGCCGCTCGGCCACCGAACGGGCACTCATTCTAGCGGTGACCTTCGGCGGGAACGTGCGCCGCGCCCAGCGTGAACTCTACGTGCTCGGCGCTCGCGCCGAGCACTATCTGCTGGACCAGGCCACCACGACTGCGGCGACCAAGAGCCTGGTACGCCAATACCTGCGCGATGCCGCTCTCACCATCGAACAACTCGACACCGAGCTACGGCATGCCGGGGCCACGCTGACCGCCCTCGATGCCGTTGGGGGCGACCGCCCCCTTGACGCGCACGACCTCGATCACCTTGCGGCCGCACTCGGGATCAGCGTCCGTGATCTCCACGTTCCCGTCTTCGACGACAGCAAGGAGGTTATCCTCGAACACAGCAGCGTCGACGCTGGGTACCCCTATCCCGCGTCCACCGATCATCGCTACACCATCCGGCCAATGATTCGCACAGCGAAGATGCCAGCCATGCGGGGCTTCACCATTCGCGTCGCCACCCTCGACACCGATCTGACCGGTGGGTTCACCAGCAGCCTGCACAGCTGGATCTACAACTATGGCAACCACGCCGCCCATTTTTGCTGGTCGGACGGCACCAGTGAACGCCAGGCCATGGTCGAGCCTGACGACTCCCTCTATATCCAGCCCTTTGTTACCCACGCGTTTTCCCGGGCCGACAGCGAACCCGCCGATCTCTGTGTCGTCCGGGTCGCTGGGCACGTCAGCGGCGACACCCAGCGCGAGCTGTCGCACTTTCCCTCGGTCGCCCGGGTCGTACGTGAAGATCGCCGCTGGTTCTAACGCCATGGACCCTCTCAGCCTCACGGTTTCCTGGAACCCCGTCCAGGTGCAGATATGCCACAACGCTCTTGAGCTCGCGCTCGACCACGCTCGCCACCCTGCCGTGGTGGTCACTGGCCCCCGTTTGGGGGAAAAGTCGCCGAACGGTGTTACGCACCTGACCGTCGCCTCGGCGCGGTGGGGTGCTGTACGGACGTTGGCCGCCGAGCTCCGCCGCCTGAATCCGCGCTCGGTCATCGCGGTGGGCGGTGGCTCGGTGGTGGACGCCACCAAGGTGGCGTGTGCCCTTGCAGGTTCACTCGAAATGCGCAGCGGCGACCTCAATTCGCTCGTCGCTGGTCTAGTCCCCCTTAGCCGCACGAGCGAACTGTGGGCCATCCCCACGACCGCCGGCACGGGCAGCGAAGTCACCAAATGGTCCTCGATCTGGACCGAGGATGGCCGGAAAGTCAGCGTCGAGGCCCTCGCGCTTTACCCTGACAGAGCCGTAATCGATTCCGCTCTGACCGCGTCGATGAACCCCCGGCTCACTGCGGCAACCGGGCTGGACGCCACCGCACATGCCATCGAAAGCATCTGGAGCAATAACCACCGTCCCGAGAGCGACCAGCACGCCAGCCACGCGTTGACGCTCATCGCAGCACATCTTCCTCACGCGGTCTCCGTACCCGATCGCTGGCACCGCGCGGGCATGAGCGCTGCGGCGTTACATGCCGGTCTCGCATTGAGCTGGTGCCGTTCCACCGCACCGCACGCGTTGAGCTACCCCCTAACCGGCATCCTAGGTATCGAGCACGGTCTCGCGGTCGCCCTCATGCTCCTGGCGATGCTAGAACCCACGGAGAGACTCGCTCCCGACCGGGTCGCCCTCGCGGCGCACTCGCTCGGTGTCACCGACGCGGACGGGATTGCCACGTTCATCCGCGATATCTTCCGCCGGGCCCGACTCGGCACACGCTTGCGCGATTTCGCCGTCACCGAGAAATTCCTCGACGCGCTCACCGAGACCGCCATCACCCAGTCCCGCTACGCCAACCACCCCAAAGAGCTCACCAGAGACGACATCTCTCACGCCCTGGAAAGAATCCTATGAGGACCGACGATCAGTCGCAGTTGAGGACTAACATTCGCGACATCGACCAGCTAATCTACGAGCAGCAGAAATTCTACTCGGCCAAAGCGGAAGAATACGCCTCGTGGATCTGCAACTACATGGATCCCGTGCGCCCGTACATCGATGAGCTCGTGCGCGCCAGCCCATTGACCGGGTCCGTTCTGGAGATCGCGCCAGGCACCGGGTACTGGACCGGGACTCTCAGCGAACTCGCCCACGACGTTACCGCAGTCGACGGCTCCCGCGAAATGCTCAATATCGTCGCCAGCCGCAACCTGCCTAATGTCACCCTTGTGCATGCCAACCTGTTCACCTGGCAACCGGACCGGCGATGGGACTTCGTTTTCTTCGTGCACTGGATCGCGCACGTACCTGACGAAAAACTCCCGGGGTTCTGGCGTATGCTCGACCATGCCCTCAAACCCGGCGGGAAAGTCATCTTTGTCGATGTCACCGCTGAAGAGAAAGCCATTGAGATCGAAGTCGGTGAAGAATCTTCCGTCCCAGTCGTCAAGCGCCCCCTCAACAACGGCCAGAAATTCACCGTGATCAAAAAATACTGGGATCCCAACGATCTGCTCTCCTTACTCGCCGACTGGGGCTGGAGCGGCACCGCCACTCCCGTGGGTAAAGACAAAGACCGCGGATTCGTCTATTACATTGTGGAGCGTACCCATGATCATTGACATGGACAGCTACGACCCCGAGCGCACCTACAACGCCGCAGCCCAGGACTACGACGCCGCACTCGAACAGTTCTGGGGGTTCTGCGCCCACACCACCATCGAACGCCTCCCGCTCCAGCCCGGCGCCCGTGTCCTCGACGTCGCCTGCGGCCCCGGCCCGGCCGCACTCCGTGCCGCCGAGCGCGTACGACCCGAGGGGCGGGTCGAAGGCGTGGACATCTCCGAGGAGATGCTGACCATCGCCCGCCGTCACGCCCACGACCGCCGCCTGGACAACATCACCTTCACCCGCGGCGACATGGACTCCCTGCCCTACGACACCGAATCCTTCGACGCGGTCACCATGGTCCTCGGGCTCTTTTTCGCCAAAGACATCGTCGCCACCCTCACGGGCCTGTGGAAGCTCGTCCGGCCCGGCGGGACGCTGGCCATCACCACCCTGGGCCCGAAATTCTTCCACCCCATGTTCGACGTCTTCCTCGACGCCGTCCGCGCCGAACGCCCCGACCTCGAACTGTCCATCCCCTGGCAGCGCACCGAAAACCCGGACATCCTGCGCACCATGCTGCTCAACGCTGGCATCCCCAACCCGGCTGTCACCGATGAAATCACCCCTATGGCCCTACCCGATCCGCAAGCCTGGTGGCGTATCGTCCGCGGCACCGGAATCCGCCGCATCGAAATGGAACTCGACGACGACACCTCGGCCCGTGTCCGCCGCACCAATGAGCAATGGATTGCCGACCACGGGTTGACCAGCCTCGTTCTCGGCGTCAACTACGCCACCGCCACCAAGGAATAGAAGCGAGGACTCAGGGGCGCGAACAAGGGACCGGTCGAGCACCCAAGGTTTACCGCTAAGAGAAAGTTCGCTGTAAACCTGCCCTGAGTGTCAGCGAGCTGAGTCGCTGCCACTCAGGACCTTTCAAAATACCACCTACCGAAGGGGAGCCGACATGGTACATCAGACCGTGCTCGCACGTCCGAGCGGAGGTTCGGGTGACCGGACGTGGATGCTGGCGGAAGTACCTCCGTGGCGATGATCGGGGCTGCGTTCCGCCTTCCTGGCGGCATTGCTTCCGCGGAGTCGCTTTGGAATTGTCTCCAGGAGGCCGTGATGCGGTCACAGATGTACCGTGAGTGCTGTGGAGTGAGACGTCGCGGGAAGCGTTGCGGTCAGAGACCGGTCGGAACCTGTACTGGCGTAGCGGATTTTGCAGGATGACGTCGGCGCCTTCGATCCGGAGTTCTTCGGCACCAACCCGGCCGAGGCGTGGTTTGAAATGGCTGCGCTCCGCCCAAACTGTCAGCTCCAGGCCTGCGCTGGTCCAGAAACATGCGCCGCAGTCACCCGGGCGGGCGGATCAGCCGCTCGGTGGGGCGCGCCAAGCCGCGGCTCCGCACAACGCAACAGCCTCTCCCGACCAGGATCAAGAAGTTGGTCGATAGCAACTGGGAGTAAAGATCTCTGAATCACGGGACACTGACTTTCCTGGAAGGAAGAGCCACCCGGACGATCCGACCTGCTCTGGCGTGGCGGTGGCTGCTGGGCCGGCGGCGCCCACCACCCGACCAGCAGGCCAGCTCGCGGAGCGGATCAGGGCTGAGACCGCTGACCTGACGCCCGCTATGAGGAAAACCATCCAGGTCATGCTGGACGCCGATAAAGACATCATCAACATGACCGTGAATGAAACCGCATCCGCTGCAGGAGTGAGCGTGGCAACGGTGGTACGGGCATGTAATATCATCGGTTTCAAAGGATTTCGGGAAGCAAAGATCGCGCTTATTTGTGATCACTTCACATTCGTGGAACGACCGCAGGAGAAAATTTGTCCGCTGGACACCCCGGCGAAGATACTGGCCAAGCTCGCGGTCTCCAGTGAAACAGCGCTCAGCCGGGTACCGGCGAACGTCGACCCGGCCGCGCTTGCTCGCGTGGTCCAGCTCCTCAACCAGGCACCGAAGGTACTTATCCTCGGTGTCGGCACCAGTGCGCCGCTCGCTCAGGGCGCCGCTTACCATCTTTCGACGATCGGCATTTGGGCTGAGGCGCCGACGGACGTCCATATTCAGCGCGTGCAGGCCCGGCTGCTGAAACCAGGTGACGTGGCGGTTGCCATCAGTCACACCGGTGCGACAAGGGAGACCGTCGCCGCGGCGCGCGCTGCCCAGCGGTCCGGAGCGACCGTGCTTGTGGTCACGAGCTTCGCCAACACACCGCTATCGGAGATGGCCGAGGTCGTTCTGGTGGCGGGGGGCCGGGAGAGCGTCTACCAAGGGGAGACCATGATCAGCCATCAAGCCCACACCCTCATCCTGAACACCATTTTCGTCTCCCTCCGCTTCGCTGATCCGGCCAGAGCGCAACGGACCCAACAGTGGATGAGTGGGCAAAGCTGCGAGCGTTGATGAATGACCGGGATGCACCGGCGCCGGTAGCAACCCGGGCACGAGTCGTGTTGTGGCGGGCGGAGGATCGGCAGCAGGATACAAAGCCCGAACGCGACCTACAGAGCTCGCCGGCCCACCCTGCCCACAGCTCACCACCGCCTGGATCGCCGCCGCCCAGGGCAGGACCCGCAACCAGCCGTATGGGTGGGCTGGTTCTTCACCACCGCCAGGTAGCCGTCCTTCTCTCGTACCCAGCCAGTCGAGGTTTACGCGCACCGAGTGCAGAACGTCGGGCGTCACCGCCACCCCGGCCAGGTCCAGCCCGACCAGCAGCGGCCGGAACGCGCCGATCTCGTTCAAGATCACGTCGATCTCGACATGGTCGCCAGATGGCCGTCGCAATCGACCACGCTGGGCCAACCTCACCTCCCTCGCCGAAGGCGCCCGCCTCGCCACCAAAACCCTCTGACGCACGAACGCCCGCTGAAACCGGTTCTCTCTCCTAGAGGAAGGCCCGTGACGACCACGAACCCCGCTCCCACCGACGTTCTGGACGGCCTGGACAAGTCCCGGTTCAGCCTGTTCCACCTCAAGGCCATTGTGGTCTCCGGCATGGGTTTCTTCACCGATGCCTACGACCTCACCGTGATCAGCACCGCGCTGATCCTGATCACACCCCAATGGGGGCTGACCACCGATCAGGTTGCGCTGGTGGGCGGTAGTTCCTTGATCGCGTCTGCCCTCGGCGCATTCGCCGCCGGCCGACTCGCCGACGTGGTCGGGCGGAAGCGCGTGTACGGCGCGGTCGCCGTCACCATGGTCCTCGCCGCGCTCACGACCGGGTTCGCGCCCAACTTCGCTTGGCTGCTTGTGCTCCGCTTCATCCTGGGCGTCGCGATCGGCGGCGACTACCCCGTCTCCGCCGTGCTGATGACCGAATACGCGAACGCTCGCCACCGCGGCCGCATGGTGGCGATGATGTTCCTCAACTACGCCCTCGGTAGCATCACCGGCCCGCTCGTTGCGATCGTGCTGCTGGCCCTTGGCCTGGACCATCAGCTCACCTGGCGCCTGCTGCTCGCGCTCGGCGCGCTCCCCGCGTTGCTCGTCGTCCTCGCGCGCCACCGGATGCCCGAATCGCCCCGCTACCGCTACGAGGTCGAGGGTCGCGCCGAGGACGCCGCTGTGGAGCTGACCGAGTTCTCCGGAACCGAGATCGCTACCGAGGAGGCTGACCAGGCGGCCGGAGGGCGCACACCGCTGAGGATTGCGATCCGGCGCCCCGGAGTGGTCCGGAACCTGATCGCGACCGCCGTGGTGTGGTTCCTCTTCGACGTCGCGTACTACGGCAACACTATTAGCGCACCAGCGCTGATCAAAGCCGTCAACCCCACCACGGAGCTCATCACGGTCGCCGCGCTAAACCTCGTGCTCTACGCTGTGTTCGCGCTGCCCGCTTTCGTGGCGTCCGTCGCCTGGATCGACCGCATCGGCCACGTGCGGCTGCAAGTCCTCGGGCTTTTGGGCATGACCATCGGATTCACGCTTATCGCCAGCGTGCCCGCGGTCAACACCCAGGTGCCGCTGTTCGTCCTCGCCTATGGCATCAGCAGCTTCTTCACTTGGTTCGGCCCCGGCGTCACCGCCATCCTGCTCCCCGGCGAAATGTTCCCCACCGACGTGCGCGCCACCGCACACGGCTTCGCGTCAGGCACCGCCAAAATCGGCGCGTCCCTCGGCGCCCTGACCTTCCCCGCCCTGGTCGCCCACCACGGTCTGCGCACCACCGAATGGGTCGCCGCCGCCTGCTGCCTGCTCGGACTCGGTTTGTCCATGCTGCTGCGGGAACCAAGTGGCCGCACACTCACCGAGGTGTCCATTCACGGGTGTGCCGGAGTAGCCCGCTGACCTTGGGGTTTGTGTTGCGGGGACGCGCCGTGGCCGTTGCTTGATCCTCGTGGCTGGGCATGGACGTGAGCAGCGTGCGGGCCGCGGCGGGCGCCGATCTTGCTCTTGGTGGGGCCGAGGGCGGGGGTGGTCGCCGGCAGGATCGAGAGGCCTCGATCGCGGTCCAGCGGACCAGGGTGGAGCCCTGTTCGGTGATGTGGCCCCGGTGCACCGTGGTGTCGGCCTCACGGTGACGTGGGGTGAGCCCGGCCCAGCTGGCGAGATGCCCGGGGTCGGGAAACGGGTGATGTCCCCGATCTCGGCGAGGAACACCGCGGCCTGGGTCCGGCCGATTCCGTGCCCGGTGAGCAGGGCCTGGTGGCCCCGGTCGCGGGCGAGGCGGCCGGTGAGGGGACTCGACGACGGATTACAGGTCGGAAGGCCGGTGAGGTGGTGCTGTGGACAGCGGATCCGGCGTCGCGGGAGGATAATGGCGGCGGTGGAAAATCACCCGATCGAGGCGGACGTGACGGAATCGACGGACACGACCCGACCGGCCGGGAACGCCGCGGGGCTGAGCGCGCCGCACGGGTCACGCCCGCGGCCGGGGCACGCCGTTCCCGACCAGGTCGCGGTGATCGGCGGCGGGATGGTCGGGCTGTGCGTGGCGTGGTTCCTCCAGGACCGCGGCAAGCGGGTGACGGTCTTCGACCGCGACCACCTCACCGCCGGACCCACCTGGGCCGGGGCCGGATCGTCCTGGGGCAATGCCGGCTGGCTCACCCCGGGACTCGCGACGCCCCTGCCGGAGCCCGCGGTCCTGCGCTACGGGCTGCGGGTGCTCCTGCGCCCGGACTCACCGGTGTACGTGCCGCCGGTCGCCGATCTGGGGCTCGCCCGTTTCATCGCCGGATTCGTCCGGCACAGCACGACCGCGCGGTGGCGAACCGCCATGCGCGCGCTGGTGCCGTTGACCCGCGCTGCTCTCGATGCCTTTGACGAGCTCGCGGCGGGCGGCGTGACCGCGCCGACCCGCGCCGCCGACCCGTTCCTGGCCGGCTATCGCGACCGGTCCGGCCTCGACGCCCTCCTGACGGAGCTCGCCGAGATCCGGGCGACCGGCCAGCCCGTCGATGCCGAGGTGCTGGACCCGGCGGCCGCCCGCGACCTCGAACCTCTGCTGTCCGAGCAGGTCCGGTACGTCGTATCCGTGCAGGGCCAGCGGTTCTGCGATCCCGGCCGCTTCGTCGCCGCCCTCGCCGACAGCGTCCGGGAACGCGGCGGCCTCGTGCACGAGGCGATGGCCATCGACGAGGTGCGCGAGGCAGGTGGCCGGGTGGAGTTGCTCGGACCAGGGGGGCCCGCTGGGCCTTACGACGCGGCAGTGATCGCCACCGGCGCCTGGCTTCCCCGGCTGGCCCGTCCGTTCGGGGTCCGCCTTCCCGTCCAGGCCGGTCGCGGATACAGCTTCCTGGTCGCGACCGAACAGCCGCCGAGCGGTCCGATCTACTTCCCCGCCTCCCGGGTGGCCTGCACTCCCCTGAGGGACGGCCTGCGGGTCGCCGGCATGATGGAGTTCCGCCATCCGGACACGGCGGCCGACCCGCGGCGCATCCGGGCGGTGGTCGAGGCGACCCGCGGCCTGCTGCGCGGGGTGGACCTGGACACCCGCACCGCCGAGTGGGTAGGACCACGCCCGTGCACCCCGGACGGTCTGCCGCTGGTCGGCCCGACCACCTCGCCGCGGGTCTTCATCGCCGGCGGGCACGGCATGTGGGGCATCACCCTCGGTCCGGTCACCGGCCGCCTCCTCGCCGACGCCATCGCCACCGGTGCGCCCGCGGCCGAGCTGTCCCCGTTCGATCCGCTGCGTTGAGGACGAAGCGGATCAGGCCCCGATGCGGGCGACTCGATGCGAGTGAAGGGCCAGAACTCTCTGCAGTCAGAGTAGTCAGTTCTGGGTTTGGGACGACCCTTGGGATGACCAGGGAGGGACGACCGGTAGCCCCTGCACCTCCAGGCGCTCCGCGACGGGCAACGGCTGTGGACGCACGGTGAGTGCCGGGCCGCCTACCGGCTCCCGGACCTTGATTTCCAGGGTCCGGGTCTGGCCGCGATCGACGGTGAGATAGGTGGAGAGCACGGGATGCCCGGACTCGGAACCGCCGGCGAGGCCGATGGGCGCACCGTCGAGCCGGGCACCGACGAGCCAGCTGCCTCGGCCCGTGTACACCGAGAGCCAGAGATTGTTCTGCGCCCGGAGATTCCCAGCGGCATCCTTGAGATCCTGCCGGTGGCGCACATAGGCCGGCAGCCCGTCGGGGGCGGCGTTGGTGAGCCGGATCGTGATCGTCGCCAGGCCGGCGCCGTTCGGCTGCCGCTGCATGCGGTAGGTGGTCTGCCGCCGTAGCCAGTAGTCCAGCTTGCTCGCCGTCGCGTTCTGGGTGACGACCCCGAGAAACGGCCCAGGCGCGTCCGGCAGCGCACCACCCAGCGCCGTGGACGAAAGAATCCGCTGCTCCTCGGCGTGGTTGCTGGATATTTCCAGCCGACCCTCGCGAGCGGCCCGTCCCAGCGCGGTCACCAGTTTCGTCGTGTCGCCGGCTCCCGACTCCACGGCCGCATAGACGGCCTGACCGACCTGGGCGAAGAAGCGGTCGCGGGCGGCCGCGTCCATGATCTCGCCATAGACGCGCGACTCGACGAGATCGACCAGGTGCCCCGCGGCCACCGACGTGCCGTCGGGGAGCACCGCGGGCCGGCTCGCGGCGAGAAGATACGACAACGTCGTGGGGTCGAGGCTGATCGTGCCGTCGACGTCGAGGCCCGTGCCGGCCCGGTAGAACGCGCTGTAGAGCCTGCCGGCCATCGGGTAGTCGGGGGTCAGGTTGATGTTCGCCCAGATACGGTCGGGCCAGAAGGCGCCGTAACGGGCCGCGAACGGGACCGGCAGCCCCGTCGCGGGTCGCTGCTGGGTGGGACCTCCCGGCAGAGCACCGTTGCCCGAGATGCCGTCGAGGGACAGCCGCCCGTGCTCCGCGGTCAGCAGGCCGAACCCACCGATGATCCCCCCGTTGGCACGGGACTCGGCCGGGTTCTGGACGATCAGCAGGTAGCGACGGGCACCGCCCCCGCCGAGCATCTCGGGACCGACCCGGGCGGCCAGAACAACGGTGTCCAGCGCACCGGCCAGGCGCCGGCTCCGATCGATCATCTCGGCGCGGGCGTCGGCGATGCCGCTGACGCGCCCGGCCCATCCGCAGTCGGGTACGTTCTCCGCCGCTGCCCGCAACGCGGAGAGGGCGTTGAAGGATCGCTCGGCCGGGCGGCGGACCGCGGCGAGCGCCCGGAGATTGATCGTCATACGCTGGCGCAGCACCCGCGGATCGAGGGAGGGACCCAGGTCGGCCACGGCCGGCAGGCTGGTGCCGGCGGCCGCGTCCACCTCTCGGATCAGCGTCGCCGCCGAGCGCATCGGGCAACCGGCGACGGGCAGCCGCCCGAACGCCGACCACACCGGATCCGAGGTCAGGGCCCGCGCAGCGGTGGCCCGCCGCCGGATCTGCTCGATCTGCGATCGCAGCTCGGCCTCGCGGGGAAAGTCTCCGCTCAGGACCTGCCGCTGCAGGACGGCGATCCGCTGCCTGGCCTCGTCGAGACGGGACTTGGCCAGCACTCCGCGCACGACCACCCAGGCGGTCATCGCCACCAGCACAACGAGGGCCGTCGCGACCCCGGCGGCCAGCCGGCGGTACCGGGCTCGGCGACCACGGTGACGCCGGCGACCACGGTGACGCCGGCGACCACGGCCGACGCGGTGCTGCCCCGCCCTGGCCTCAGCACCTCCACCC
>NZ_CDWWXA010000103.1:0-11589 GCF_977971845.1 Frankia sp. CeCAU1
ATCCCGCCCGGCGCCGCCATCCCGCCCGGCGCCGCCATCCCGCCCGGCGTCCCCTCCGCGCAGGGCACGGCCGCGCGGGCCGCGCTGCACCGCCTCGCCGAGGGCAAGGACGAGTGGGCCGCGCTCGGTGACCTCGCCGCCGCCGAGGTCCTGTTGCCCGACCTCGGTAACGACATCACCGATCTGTCGGAGGAGGACGACAGCCTGCTGCAGCTGCCGGTGGCCGAACGGCAGGACGGCACCCAGTTCGTCCCGACGTTCACCTCTGAGCAACGCCTGGCCGAGGCGCTGCCGGAGGTGGCGCGTTACCGCACGGTCCAGGTGGCGGCCCTGGGCCGGATCTGGCCGTCCGACGATCTTCTGCTCGCGGTCGATCCCGGCTCGGAGGGCGGCATCGCCCTGCCGGCGGACGGCCTGCGGGCGCTCGCCGCGATGTCCGGCTGAGGCCCGCCCCGGCCCGGCATCACGTCACGTCACGGTCGGGGGTCACGGCGCGGTCGGGGGTGTCCGTGTTGGCTCGACTGTGCCCGCCGGAGGGCGCTGGCGGGCCGGCGTGTCGCGGGTGAGGCACGCAACATCGGCTGGGTCAGCCTTGTCGCTCCGCGTCGTTCGTAGGCCAACTGACATCGCTGTGACCTGCGTTTTTCCAGCTACGGCAGGGCTTTGCCGGGCAGGCGAGGCAGCCGCCACGATGATTCGGGGCGGTCATCGACGGGTCGTAGTCCTACCGAACGTCGAACCTACAGTGGCGCGTGGGCCGTCCCGTGCCAGAATGACCGACGTGGCCTCAGCCCCCGTCCTCGAGAAGGCTCCTCCACCACACCCGACGGCCAACCGTCCCTCGATGGTCTCGGTTGGCACGGTCGTGTGGCTGTCGTCGGAGCTGATGTTCTTCGCGTCCCTGTTCGCGATGTACTTCACGATCCGTTCGGTCAACAGCGGCAACTGGCCGCCGGTCACCGGCGACCCCGCCGGATCCGAACACGGACCCGTGGAGCTGCACGTCGGGTACGCGTTGTTCTTCACCGTGATCCTGGTCCTGTCCAGCGTCACCTGCCAGCTCGGCGTGTTCGCCGCCGAGCGTGGTGACGTGTACGGGCTACGGCGCTGGTACCTGATCTCGCTGATCATGGGTCTGGTGTTCGTCGGCGGCCAGGCGAACGAGTACTTCAGCGAGAACAAGTTCACGATGGCGTCGCACGCCTACGGATCGGTGTACTACCTGACCACCGGTTTCCACGGGCTCCATGTGATCGGCGGTCTCGTCGCCTTCTTGATGGTGCTGGGCCGATCGACGTACGGGCGCTTCACACCGGAGAAGGCGACCTCGGCGATCGTCGTGTCGTACTACTGGCACTTCGTCGACGTTGTCTGGATCGCCCTCTTCGCGACCATCTACCTCCTCCAGTGAGCGACATGACTGCATCCTCGGGCTCCTCGTCATCCTCGGACACGCCGTCGGGCATCCCACCGTCGGGCACCCCGGCGTCGGGCACTGCGGCGTCGCGATCCTCGGTGTCGGCCGCCGCCACGAAGCGGTTCTCGCGCGGACGAACGGCGTCCGCGCGTCGCCGCCGGAGGTCCTCCGCGCTGGTCATGGTCCTCGGCCTGCTGGCCACGGGGGTGCTGTGGACGGTGCTGGCGCCGGGCGGCAACGCCGCGCAGACCCCGGACGCCAACGAGGCGGTCCGGCAGGGCCGGGCGCTGTACCTGCAGGGCTGCTCGACCTGCCACGGGCTGGGAGCGCAGGGCACGAACACCGGGCCCAGCCTCATCGGCGTCGGCGCCGCCGCGGTGGACTTCCAGGTGTCGACCGGCCGGATGCCGCTGGCCGCCCCCGCCGCGCAGGCCGACCGCAAGCCCCCGATCTACTCGGCGACCCAGATCGACCAGCTCGCCGCGTACATCCAGAGCCTTGGCGGCGGCGAGGAGGTGCCGAAGGTCACGGACGCGGCGCTCAACGACGCCGACCTGTCGCACGGCGGCGAGTTGTACCGGGCCAACTGCGCGCAGTGCCACCAGGCCGTCGGGCAGGGCGCGCCGCTGACCTACGGCAAGTTCGCCCCCTCGCTGAGCGAGGCCACCCCGGTGCAGGTCGTCGAGGCCATGCGGACCGGGCCGGAGTCGATGCCGGTGTTCGGCCCGCGCCAGCTGAACGAGGAGGACGCGATCGCGATCGCGGCCTACATCAAGCACATGAAGGAAGCGCCGAGTGCCGGTGGGCACAGCCTCGGTAACTACGGTCCGGTGCCCGAGGGACTGCTGGCCTGGCTGGTGGGCGTCGGTGCCCTGCTGGGTGTGTGCCTGTGGATCGGAGCGAGGCAGAAGGTATGAGTGACCAGACGGGCCGGGGCACGCCGGGGCCGGCGGATTCCGGTGCGGACCAGCCGTCCGTTCCGACGGACCGGCGCATGCACTACCCGGGCTACCAGGGCGAACCGGCCGACGAATCTGACCAGGACTCGATGAGCAGCATCTTCAGAAGGGCGAAGCACCCGGTGGACACCTCCGGCCAGCCCGCCGGGGGATCCGGGGTGTCCGCCGGCGGCCCGGACGTCCCGGCCGGGACGTCGGACGGCCCGGAGGCCCTGGGCACGCCGCCCCACCAGACCGACTCGACCCGTGAGCCCACGACCACGGCCGTTCGCCCGCAGACCGGGGTTATCCAGCCGACCTACGGGGAGCGGGCCGCCGGTGGGGTGACCGTTCGTCCGCCGCGCGCGCAGGACGTGGACCGCCGGGCCGAGCGGCGGGCGGAGCGGCTGATTGCCGGCTGGTTCCTGATCTCGGTGATCGGCACCGTCGGGTTCGTTGTCACCAACTTCGTCGGTGACAAGTACAAGGCGTACTACACCCCCTCCCTCGGGGCCGCGCTGGGCCTTGCCGTCGGTGGGCTCGGCATCGGCCTGATTCTGTGGGCCAAGCGGCTGATGCCGCACGAGCAGGCCGTGCAGGAGCGCCACGCGTTCGCCTCCTCCAAGGAGGAGATCGCCGTCACCGAGGAGGAGATCGCGGCCGGGTTCGCCGACACCGGCCTCGCGCGCTACCCGTTGCTGCGCCGCACCCTGCTCGGGGCGGGCACCGTGCTCGGCGGGCTGATCGTGGTGCCGCTGCTGAACCTGACGAACACCAAGCCGGGCAAGAAGCTCGACCACACGAGCTGGGTGAAGGGTGCCCGCCTCGTCACGGAGGACGGCCGTTACGTCAAGCTCGGCGACGTCGCCATCGGCGGCATCGAGACGGTGTTCCCGGCCGTTCCGGTGACCGAGTCCGACGGCACCGTTGCGTACCAGCCGAAGACCGATGTCCAGACCAAGGCCGACAGCACGACGCTGCTCATCCGGCTGCCACCGGGGGTCGACCGCCCCCGCAAGGGCCGGGAGGACTGGGGCGTCGACGGCCACGTCGCCTACTCCAAGATCTGCACCCACGCCGGCTGCCCGGTCAGCCTGTACGAACAGCAGACCCATCATCTGCTCTGCCCCTGCCACCAGTCCGTCTTCGACGTGCGGGACGGCTGTCGGGCGATTTTCGGGCCGGCCAGCCGGTCCCTGCCACAGCTTGCCATCGCCGCGGACAAGGACGGGTTCCTCTACGCCCGTGACGGTGACTACCACGAGCCCGTCGGTGCCGCCTTCTGGGAGCGCTCATGACCACCGCATCCGCCCCCGAGTTCGTCAAGCGGCCGGGCCCGATCCGGAAGGCCAACCGTGAGCTCGACGAACGGTTCGGCAACCAGGCCTTTCTGCGGCGCAACCTGAACAAGGTCTTCCCCGACCACTGGTCGTTCATGATCGGGGAGATCGCCCTCTACAGCTTCGTCGTGCTGCTGCTGACGGGCATCTACCTGACTCTGTTCTTCGACCCGTCGAACACCGAGGTCATCTACAACGGTTCCTACGTCCCGCTCAAGGGCGTGGAGATGAGCCGGGCCTACGCCTCGACGCTGGACATCAGCTTCGACACCCGGGCCGGTCTGGTGTTCCGCCAGATCCACCACTGGGCCGCGCTGGTCTTTGTCGCGTCGATGATCGTGCACATGTTCCGGGTGTTCTTCACCGGCGCGTTCCGCAAGCCCCGTGAGACCAACTGGCTGATCGGCATCGGTCTGGTCGCCCTGTCAATGCTCGAGGGCTTCGCCGGCTACTCGCTCCCGGACGACCTGCTCTCCGGCACCGGTCTGCGGATCGCGGCCTCGATCGCCCAGTCCATCCCGATCATCGGGACGTGGGCGTCGTTCCTCGTGTTCAACGGGGAGTTCCCGGGCGTCAACTTCCTGCCCAGGCTCTACGTGACGCACATTCTGCTGGTGCCGGGTGTCCTGCTCGCCCTGATCGGCGCGCATATGGGCATCCTGTGGCACCAGAAGCACACGGACTTCCCCGGGCCGGGCAAGACCGAGGACAACGTCGTCGGCCACCGGGTCTTCCCCGTGTTCGCGGTGAAGTCCGGCGGGTTCTTCATGCTGGTCTTCGCGATGCTCGCGCTGCTCGGCGGTCTCGCCCAGATCAACCCGATCTGGATGTTCGGCCCGTACGACCCGTCGAAGGTCAGCTCGGCCTCCCAACCGGACTGGTACATCGGCTTCCTCGACGGCTCGACCCGGCTCATGCCGCCCTGGGAGTTCCGCGGGCTCGGGCACACCATCCCCGCGGTGTTCTGGCCGACTGCCGTCCTGCCGGGCATCCTGTTCACGCTGGCGGCGCTCTATCCCGCGCTGGAAGCCAGGTTCACCGGGGACGCGAAGCCGCACAACCTGCTGCAACGGCCACGGGAGGCGCCGACCAGGACCGCGATCGGCGCGATGGCGATCAGCTTCTACCTGGTGCTGATGATCTCCGGCGGTAACGACATCATCGCCAAGACCTTCAGCATCTCGCTGAACGCGATGACCTGGGCCGGCCGCATCGGGCTCATTGTCGTGCCACCGATCGCCTATGCGGTGACGAAGAAGATCTGCATTGCGCTCAACCAGAAGGACGCCGAGATCGAGCATCACGGCATCGAGACCGGGATCATCCGCCAGCTTCCCAGTGGGGAGTTCGTGGAGGACCACCGCCCGAAGCCGACTCCCGTCCCCGACCATCCGCTCGTCCCGACGGACCGGTTCGAGCTGCCGGCGGCCAACGGGCATGGCGACGGTCACGGCAAGGGGCTTGCGCGCCGCGCAGGCAAGGCCGTGACCGGGTTCTTCGTCGAGGAGAAGCAGCCACCCGGCGGCGGCCGGCAGTAGCCGTCCGGCCTGACGGAGCACGTCACGTCAGGCCGACGGGAACCATCCGTCACCGTCATACGCACGTACCGACCGGCCGGGGGCCGCACCGAATCCGGCCGCCGCACCGAATCCGGCTGCGGCGCGGATGGCGCCCGCGGCCGGCCAGCTCCACTCGCCCTCCAGCCGCACGAGCCGCACCCCCGGCCCACCGAGCCAACGGGCGATGCGTTCGGTCTCCTCGACGGAGGCGCACGGGGCCGGACCGGGCCGCGGCCGCACCGTCTCGGCGCTGGCGACCGCGGCGTCGACCCAGGGCCGCGGATCGACACCAGGCGGCACGCTCGCCGCCGACACCAGCCGACCGTGACGCACTACGGCCAGATCCCAGCCGGCCTCGGTGGTCGGGGTCGCGGCGACGAGCTCGGCGACCCCGGTGAGGGCCGACAGCCGCTGGGCACGTGCGGCTGCGCGGACGAACGCGATCATCCGGTCCCGCTGGACGGCGGCCTCCTCGTAGCGCCGCTCGGCGGCCAGCCGGTCGATCCGCCGCGTCGAGGCGGCGATGACCAGGCCCGGATCGCCGGTGATGGCGGCCCGGGCGGCGGCGACGTGCCGGCCGTAGCTCGCCACGTCCTCCCGGCCGTCGCACGGCGCTCCGCATCTGCCGAGGTCGGCGAGGGTACAGGCGGGCCGGCGCACGCGCGGGGACAGGCGCCCGGAGCACTGGCGCAGCGGCACCGCGGCCAGCAGCGCCTCGGCGGCGGCGTCGGCGGCGCGGACGCCGCCGAACGGCCCGAGATAGGTCGCGTCGTCACGGGCGGCGCGCACCCGTGAAAGCCGTGGGAATGGCTCGTCGGTGAGCTTGAGATAAACGGAGCGCTCCGGGAAGCGGGATCGGCGGTTGTACGGCGGCTTGTACTCGGCGATCAGCCGCAGTTCCCGGACCTCGGCCTCCAGGGCGTGCGCGCATCCGATCGCGTCGACCCGCTCGGCCAGCGCCACCATCTCCGCCATCCGCGTCCGGGGTTCGCTGGCGGTGAAGTAGGTACGGACCCGGGAGCGCACCGAACGCGAGCTGCCGACGTACAGGGCTCGTTCGTCGGCGTCCCGGAAGATGTAGACACCCGGGCCCGTCGGCAGGCCGTCGGCCAGATGCCGTTTGCGTCGCTGGGCCGGCGACACCCGGGAGCTGTAGTCGTGCAGGTCCTCCAGGGTGGTCACGCCCGCGTTGCCGAGCCGTTCGAACAGCCCGTGCAGCACGTCGACGGTGGCCCGGGCGTCCGCCAGCGCCCGGTGGCGGGGCTCGACCGGGCTGCGGAACAGCGAGGCCAGCGACGTGAGCCGGCAGTCGGGGCTCTCGTCTCTCGTGACCACCCGCCGGGCGATACGCAACGTGTCCAGATACTCCCAGGCGGGCACCGGATAGCCGCAGAGCTCGACGGCGGCGCGCAGGAAGCCGAGGTCGAACGGGGCATTGTGGGCGACGAGAACGGCGCCGCGGGCGAACTCCAGGAAGGTAGGCAGCACCTGCGTGACCGGCGGCGCCGTCGCCACCATCACGTCGGTGATGCCGGTGAGCACCGAGACCATCGGAGGGATGCCGACGCCCGGCCGGACCAGGGTGGCCATCTCGGCGAGGATCCGGCCGCCGCGGACCCGGACCGCGCCGATCTCGGTGATCTCGTCGCGTCCCGGGGAGGTGCCCGTCGTCTCCAGGTCGAACACGACGAAGGTCACGTCCGCCAACGGACGACCGAGATCATCCAGCCGGCCCTGCCGGGGCGGCCGGGGACGGTCCGGGGCGGGATCTGGGCGCACGGCGTCACGGTAGGTCCCACCCCCGACAGTTTTGCGCCCGGGATCGTCCGCGGACCCGGAGGCGAAAGCAGGTCCGCCTCGCCGCACGTCGTCACGGAGGTTCCGGGTCACGGAGGTTCCGGGTCACGGGCCGATGGGAAACGACTGACGCTACCTGCTCCGTAGGGCGCCGGGTGTGCGACGGGCCGGTATTGGCCACGAAATTCTCCGCGGTTGTCCCTTTCATGGTCCCGTCGGGGCAGTCTGGTGCTTCTGTCGGGGCGTGCGCTCAAGCGTGCGGCCCACTCGGCAGGCCTGCGTGCATCGAATGCGGAATCATGCCCAGGTGGCATGGTTCGAGACGAACGGCATTCGAGTGGCGCGGGTCGCGGTCGACTGTTTGAACGTTGACGTGATGGTGCGCTTCTGGTCCGCCGCATTGGGATACGAGGTGAGCCGGCGTGACGACGGGGCGATCCTGCGTCACCCGGCCGGCGCGGGACCCAAGCTCCTTCTCAGGCCCGGGGCGAAGCGCAATGCCGGCCGTAACCGGCTTCATCTGGATCTCTACGCCGTCGACGCGGAGCGTGTGATCGGCTGGTTGTCGACCCTCGGTGCCCGCCGGGTATCCCGGTACGACGACGACGGGGAGAGCGGATACGTTCTCAAGGATCCGGAGGGTAATGAGTTCCGGGTGATGACGGTTGGGCCGGCGGGATTTGCGCGCCCCTTCGTCTGACACCCCGGCGGGCCGGACTCCCGCGGGGCCGGACTCCCGGCGCGCCCAGCGGAAAACGTGACAGCTCGACGGCCGGGTGAACGGCCGTCGGCCATCGGGTGCTGTCGTCACGTGCCGGACGACCCGGTCGATAGGGTCGCACCCATGCCGAGCGTCTTCACCCGGATCATCAACGGCGAGCTTCCCGGTCGCATCGTCTACTCCGACGAGCACGTGGTGGCGTTCCTGACGATCGCGCCGATCCGGCCGGGACACACCCTGGTTGTTCCCCGCACCGAGATCGACCACTGGATCGATCTACCCGATGGCCTCCAGACCGCGCTGTGGAGCGCCGCGGCGACGGTGGGCCGCGCCATCGACGCGGCCTTCCGACCTCGGCGGGTGGCCGCGCTCGTCGCCGGGCTGGAGGTCCCGCACGTCCACGTGCATCTCCTGCCGATCGAGGACGAGACGCAGATCGACTTCAGGCTCGCCGACCACAACCCCGACTCGGCCGAGCTCGATGCCGTGGCCGAGCGGATCCGCGCCGCCCTCGGCTGAGCCGGGTACCGGTCTGGCGCGGTTCTGGCGGTTCTGGCGGTTCTGGCGGTTTCAGCGGTTCGTAGGGTTACGCGGCGGTCAGAGCTGGAACTTCGGCGGATCGACGGCGAACAGCGGTTCCCAGTTCAGGATGGCGTGCCCGGGCGGCGCATCGATGACGATGTTGCCCCGGACCCGTTGCCCGGCCTTGAGAGTCGACACCGACAGCCGCGGCGCGACGTTTTCGTAGCTGCCGTCGTACCGGGTGCCGTCGGAGGTCTGGATGTAGAAGTCGGACGGCGAGGCGGACGTCGACCCGCGGCTCACCTCGACCGTCACGTTAATGACGTAGTAGGCCCCCTGGGTGGGCGCGTCGCCGTACTGGGTCACCTTGCCGGTGGTGGAGCAGACGCTGTTGAGGGTGACCCTGGCTTCGAAGTCGCTGACCGAGGAGGTGGCCCGGCCGACGGCGGTGCCGGACCCGCCGATCGTCGCGGTGCCGGCCGCCGGCGCGTGCTGTGGCGTCACCGGAACGCAGTTCGGCACTCCGTTTGGGGCGGTCGCGGTCGGGGCGGTCGCGGTCGGGGTGGTCGCGGTCGGGGTGGTCGCGGTCGCAGTGGTGTTCGGGAGGTCGGGCACGGTCACCGTCGGGGCCGGCGGGGAGGCGATCTCGGTGCCGTCACCGCCGCGCACCGCGAGGGCGATCACGACACCGAGCACGATGGCGGCGACCACGGCGAGGGGCACGATGATGAACAGCGGATTGGCCCGCTGCCGGGGCGGAGGCAGCGGGCTGCCCTGCTGCCAGCCGCCGGGCGGCGGGTAGCCCCCCGGGAGGTTGTGGTAAGCCCCCGGGGGGTTCTGGTAGGCGTCGGGAGCGCCCTGGTAGCCGACCGTCCCCGGGTATGGGGCACTCCCACCCTGGTAGGGCCCGGCAGCCGCGGCCGGGGGATGGTCCGGCTGTTGCCAGCCGCCCGGTTGTCCCCAGCCCTGCCGTTCGCCGGGCTGTCCCCACCCGGGCGCGGCGCCGGGGTGCTGCGCGGCGCCGGGGTGCTGCGGGGCGCCGGGGTACCCGCCCCACTGCTGCCCACCCGGTTGTGGGGCGGTGCCTGGCCAGGCGAGGCGTGTCTCCTCCGAGTCGGGCTGGTTCGGCTGGCCGGGCTGGGGCGCTCCCCACGATGGGACCGGGGCCGCCGGGGGAGTAGAGGACGAACCGGAGGTGGGGGTGCTGCCGGGGTCCGCGGGCTGGTGCCAGGGATCACTCGGCTGCCTCCACGCCTCCTGGCTCCCGTCACCGCTGGGGGGCTGGTGAGGCGGGTTCTGGTCGGTCACGATGATCCTCTCAGGCGCAGCCAGGGCCGCGTTCGGAAGAAATCGAGCATAAGGGGCGCGCGTCGCGAGGCTACATAAGCCGACTTTCACCTAAGACAATGACCGCCCAGCCGTAGGCCGCCGACGTACCGATCCGGCCGGTAGCGGCTGTGAGTGCCCTGAGCTCTCCCGATAAGCTGTACTGTCATCGTTCTCCCCGTCGGCTCCGGAGTCCCGCGTGCCTTGCTGTCTGGCCGGTTGGACGAGCCGTTGGAGATACGGCCCGCCCAGTTTTTCCGTCGTGCGCATGATGACGGACATTTCGTCGCCACCCTCGGGTTCGCCGCATGCGTGAGCCGCTTCCGGCGCCGGTGCGGGCGCATGTCGTCGAGTTCGCCGAGCGGACGCTGGCGGATCTTCCCGAGCCGCAGGTCCCGCCGTCGCTGGTCGCGGTGCGCCGCTTCAAGCCCTCCCGCCGTGTCCGCCAGGGGGCCGTCCCACTGGCCGCGGCGGTGGACGGTGACGTGTTCCGCGGCCGGGTCGCCGAGTGGATCCACCGTCATCATCCCGAGCTTGTCGAAGCCGTCAGCTCGCCGGACGGACCGCCGCCTGCGGCGCCCCCCGAGAAGATCGCCGCGGTCGCGTACCTGCTGCGGGTCTCCGGCTGGCAGGAGCTGGTCCAGGTCGCCGCGGCGTCCACGTCGGAGGCGGCGGCCCGCAGCCAGGTTGACGAGGCCGGGCGGACGATACTGCGGCTCACCGAACAACTGGAGACGAGCAAGCGCATCGCCGCGGCCGAGCAGGAGGAACTGCGCGAGCAGCTGCAGGCAGCCCGGGCGGAGGCGGACGAGGCTCGCCGGCGGCTGCGCTCGTCCGCTGCCGGGATCCGGCAGGCCGAGCAGGCCACGCGGGAGGCCCTGACCGCGGCCGAGGCGGCCCGGAACGCCGCCCTGGCCGCCAGCCGGGATGCCGAGGCGGAGACCCGGCGGCTGCGCGGCCGGGTGGCGGAACTGGAGAGCGCGCTCGCCTCCACCCGCCGGGACAGCCGCGAGTCCCGCAGCGTCGATGACGCCCGGTTGCGCGTTCTACTTGACACCCTGATCGCCTCGGCGCACGGCCTGCGACGAGAACTCGACCTCCCGACGATGGTCGCGAGGCCCGCGGATCTCATCGCTCGCGGCGGAGCCGGTCCGAGCAACGGCCCGCAGGCGTTCGTCGGGGCCCGCGGGCGGCCGGACGACGACCCCTCCCTGATCGACGAGGTGTTGGCCGTCCCCGGGGTCCATCTGATCATTGACGGGTACAACGTGACCAAGCGGGGCTACGGCCGCCTCACCCTGCAGGCACAGCGTGAGCGGCTGCTGTCCGGACTCGGTGCGCTCGCGGGCCGCAATCCCGACAGCGAGGTCACGGTCGTCTTCGACGCCACCGCCGTCGTGGCCCGGCCGGTGGGTGTCGCCATGCCTCGGGGGGTGCGCGTGCTGTTCAGCCGGCCCGGGCAGCTCGCTGACGAGGAGATCGTCCGGCTGGCGCGGATGGAACCGGAAGGCCGCCCGGTCTTCGTCATCACCTCCGACCGGGAGGTCGCGGAGAACTGCGTCGCAGCCGGAGCCCGGGCGGTGCCCTCGGCCGCTCTGCTGGCCCGCCTCGACCGGTAGGGGATCCGCCGGGCGGGACTTTCGCCGGGCGGGACTTGTCCGCCGAGAATTGTCGGACCCTGGACCTACCGTCGGTGAAGTCGGGAGATCGGTGCTCGGATTGTTTGTCGTCGCCGACCTCCACCGGTTCGGATCCGGAAGGTGCGCACGATGCTGATCGACTGTGACTCCTGCACCGCCCGTGGTGCCAGGTGCGCCGGCTGCATGATGACCGTCCTGCTCCCGGCGTCGGGCCCGCCCGTCGGCTGGGACGCCGAGGAGCTCGAGGCATTGCGGTTGCTCGCCGATGCCGGTCTGCTGCCCCCGCTCGCCGACGTGCGGACGGCCCTGCTGGACCAGGCGCCGCGGCC
>NZ_CDWWXA010000103.1:11692-15552 GCF_977971845.1 Frankia sp. CeCAU1
GGACCAGACGCCGCGGCGTCGCCGCGCCGGCTAGCCCGCCCGGCCGGGGGATGCCGGCGCGGGCGTCGGTGGGGCCGTGGGAAAACGCGGTGGGACCGTGGGAGAATATGAACGGATGCGCGTGCTGGCCGTCACGAACGATTTCCCGCCCCGTCCCGGCGGGATCCAGGCCTACGTGCACAACTTCGCCTCGCGGCTGCCCGAGGGCGAGATCGTCGTCTACGCCCCGGCCTGGAAGAACGCCGCCGCCTTCGACGCCGAACAGAACTTCCCGGTCGTGCGGCACACCACGTCGCTGATGCTGCCGACACCGGACGTCCTGCGCCGAGCCAGAGAGATCGCCCGGGCGGAGGGATGCGACACGGTGTGGTTCGGCGCCGCGGCACCGCTCGGGCTGCTTGGAGCCTGGCTGCGCCGCGACACGGCCATGCGCAGGATGGTCGCGAGCACCCATGGTCACGAGGTCGGCTGGGCGGCGCTGCCGGGGGCGCGTCAGGTGTTGCACAGCATCGGCACCGCCGCCGACGTCATCACCTATCTGACCGACTACACCCGGGCCCGGATCCGGCCCGCCTTCGGTGGCCATCCCACCTTCGCCCGGCTGCCCAGCGGAGTCGACCCCTCGCTGTTCCATCCCGGTCACGGGCGCGAGGAGATGCGCCGGCGCCACGGGCTGACGGGCCGCCGGGTGGTGGTGTGCGTAAGCCGGCTGGTCGCCCGCAAGGGCCAGGACATGCTGATCAGGGCGCTGCCCATGGTACGGCGCCGCGTACCGGACGCTGCGCTGCTGATCGTCGGCGGCGGTCCCCGGCGGGGTGACCTTGAACGGCTCGCCCGGGAGAACGACGTCGCCGAGCATGTGATCATGACTGGTTCGGTGCCGTGGGAGGAACTGCCGGCGCACTATGCGGCGGGCGATGTGTTCGCGATGCCCTGCCGCTCCCGCCTCGCCGGCCTGGAGGTCGAGGGGCTCGGCATCGTCTTCCTCGAGGCGTCGGCGACCGGCCTGCCGGTGGTGGCCGGCCGCAGTGGGGGTTCCCCCGACGCCGTCCTGCACCAGCACACCGGCATCGTGATCGACGGTACCGATCTGGCGCAGGTCGTGACGACCATCGGTGATCTTCTTGCCGACCCCGACCGAGCGGCGTCGATGGGTGCCGCGGGGCGGGCGTGGGTCGAGCTGCGCTGGCGGTGGGACGTCCTCGCGCAGGACCTGCGCACGCTGCTCGCCGGCCCGGACGGTCAGCGCGGGGTGGCGTAGATGTCCTCCACCGCCTGGCTGAACCGGTCGAGCACCAGCGAGCGGCGCACCTTCAGGCTCGGGGTGAGCTCGCCGGTCTCCACCGTGAAGTCCTGCGGCAGGATCGCGAACCTCTTGATGCTCTCGGCGTGCGACACTGTCGCGTTTGCGGCGTCGATCGCATTCTGGATCTCGGTGCGCAGGCCGGCGTCGTCGATCAGGTCGGCAACCGTCGCGCCGGCCGGCTTGCCCGCCGAGGACCGCCACCGGTCGAACGCCTCGGGATCGAGCGTGACGAGGGCGGCGACGAAGGGCCGCCGGTCCCCGATCAGCATCGCCTGGCTGACCAGGGGATGGGACTGGATGATGTGCTCCAGCGGCGCCGGTGCGATGTTCTTCCCACCGGCGGTGACCAGCAGCTCCTTCTTGCGGCCGGTGATCCGCAGGAAGCCGTCGGCGTCGAGGCCGCCGAGGTCGCCGGTGTGCAGGAAGCCCTCGGCGTCGAGCGCCTCCTTCGTCGCGAGCTCGTTGTTGCGGTAGCCGCGGAACAGCAGGGGACCGCGGATGAGGATCTCCCCGTCATCGGCGATGGCGATCGTCACGCCGGGAAAGGGCAGGCCGACGGTGCCCATGCGGACGTTGCCCGGCCGGTTCGCCGCGGCCGGCGCGCTGGTCTCGGTCAGACCGTAGCCCTCGAGCACCGTGAACCCGATCCCGCGGAAGAAGTGGCCGAGGCGTTCACCCAGCGGCGCCCCGCCGCTGACCGCGTAGCGGGCCCGCCCACCGAGCGCCGCCTGGAGCTTGCCGTAGACCAGTGCGGCGAACAGCCGGTGCCGCAGCCGCAGGAGCAGGCCGGGGCCGCCGCCGTCGAGAGCCCGGCTGTAGGCGACCGCGGTGTTCTCGGCGGCGTCGAAGATCCAACCTCTGCCCTCGGCGTGCGCTTTGTGGCGTGCCCCGGCGTGCACCTTCTCGAACACCCGGGGCACGGAGAGCAGGAAGGTCGGGCGCACCTTGGCGAGATCGGGCAGCAGGGTCCGCGAGTCCGGGGTGTAGGCGAGGGTGAACGCCCCCTGGACCACGCCCACCTGGAGCATGCGGGCGAACACGTGCGCCAGCGGGAGGAACAGCAGCGTGGACGCACCGGGCGTGAACAGCTCGGGCAGCGTGGCGATGGCCGCCTCGGCGGTGAACAGCAGGGCGCGATGGGTGATCTCGCAGCCCTTCGGTCGGCCGGTGGTCCCCGAGGTGTAGATGATCGTCGCGAGGCTGTCGGCGTTGACGGACGCCCGGGCCGCCGTCAGCCGCTCCGGCGCGATGCCTGCGCCGTCCACGGCGAGACCGGCCAGCGCCCCGTGCTCGATGACGAGGACCTCCCGCAGCGCGGGGACGCCGTCGCGTACCTGTGCGACCCGCTCGGCGAGCTCGTCGTTTTCGACCACGAGAACCTCGACGCCGGCGTCCCGCAGGATCCACTCGATCTGGCCCGGGCTGGAGGTCTCGTAGATCGGCACGCAGACAGCTCCGGCCAGCCACGTCGCGTAGTCGACAATCGTCCACTCGAACCGGGTCCGGCTCGCCAGACCGACGCGGTCCCCGGGCCGCACCCCGCGGGCGATGAAGCCCCGGGCGGTGGCCACGACATGATCGTGGAACTCGCGGACGGTCATGCCGACGAACTCGTCGTCGATCTTGTGTTGGATAAGCGTACTGTCCGGATGTGCCGCCGCGTTGCGGAACACGGCGTCCGTCAGGGTCGCATCGTCGGCGATGGTGACCAGGGGCGGGGAGGTGTACTCGCGCACTGCTACTCCTACCAGATGGCTTGTGCGCGCCGGAGGACGACGCCACGGAACAACGGAAGCACGGAACAACGGAAGAACGGAAGGCCAGGCCAGGGCATCAGACGTTAGCCTCCGGGCAGGCGGTTTGCGACCTTGCGGGGGGCAAAGGGTTCCCTTCGACGGTGTCCGGCCGATGATCGTCGCCGGTGAGCGCGACCGCCGGGGATACGTCCTGAGATATGCCCGGGATCCGCACGGCATCCCTCATCGGCCGGATGGACCGTTCGAGTAGGGGCGACGGACCCCTGTCGGCGCCTAAGCTTCCAGCCATGCGGGTCCACGTGGTCAGCGACGTGCACGGGCGGGCGGATGTGCTGGCAGCGGCGGGCGAGGGGGCCGACGCGTTCGTGTGCCTGGGGGATCTCATCCTCTTCATCGACTACCACGATCACGGCCGGGGCATCATGGGCGACCTGTTCGGCGCCGAGGCCGTGGGTCGCATGATCGAGTTGCGTAACGCCCAGCGGTTCGACGAGGCTCGGGAATGGTCCCGGACGCTGTGGGCGAGCCTGGGCGGGGACCGCACGCAGATCGTGGAGGCGGCCATCCGCCGTCAGTACGAGGCGCTGTTCGCGGCGTTCCCGACCCCGACCTACCTGACCTTCGGCAACGTCGATCTGCCGCACCTGTATCCCGAGTACCTGCGCGACGGCGTCACCCTGCTGGACGGGCAGACCGTTCCCAACCCGAAGCACTACCAGCGGGCCGAACGGCGACTGCGCCGGGCGTCGCGGGCCCACGCCCGGTCCAAGCCGGGCAGCGCTGGGCGGCGGCAGCGC
>NZ_CDWWXA010000103.1:15808-17865 GCF_977971845.1 Frankia sp. CeCAU1
CAACCGGCGGCTCGCGAAGGCCGTCGCGACTGCCGGATTCGGGGAGATCCGCCGCCAGCTTGCCTACAAGACCCGCTGGTACGGATCGACGCTCGTCGTCGCCGACCGCTGGTATCCCAGCTCGAAGACCTGCTCCGGCTGTGGCTGGCGAAACCCAAGCCTGGCGCTGTCCGAGCGCACGTTTACCTGCCAGTCCTGCGGACTGGTAGCCGACCGTGACCTGAACGCCGCGATCAACCTGTCCAACCTCGTCGCCGCCAGTGCGTCGGAGACGGTAAACGCCCGTGGAGCCGACCGTAAGACCCGCGCGAGCGGGCAGGTGGCTGGGAAACGGGAACCCGGCACGGCCACGGCCGGTCAGACCGGGGGCGCCTCGCCGAGAGGCGAGGCGGCATAGGTGATGAGCGCTATCGATCATCACGATGCAACGGATCAGCCACTCGATCGTGTCGAACATCAAGACCGGCAAGATCTGGACCCACGTCAGCATCTGACCTTCCGCGCTGCGGGCCAGCGCACCCCCCACCAGCAGCACCGAAAGGCGGACGTCCACCGGGCGTCCGCCTTTTGCGTTGCCCGAAACCGCGAGGAGCACTCATGGCGCGTACCGCCGTGCCCTACTCGACGTTCGTCGGGAACGGCAGCCTGGCCGATCCGGCCGGGACCAGCCTCGACATCACCAACGATCACACGATCGCCCGCGCCTACCCGGAGCGCACGATCCTGCGGGTAACCAACACCCACACCGCGGCCCACACCGTCACCGTGAAGGCTGGCAGCTACCCGCCGGGTATCGCCGCCGGCCAGGGCGACATGACCGCCTCCGTGCCCGCGAACACGGGCGTGACGTGGCTGGGCCCGTTCGAGTCCGGCCGGTTTCTCCAGAATGACGGGTCGCTGTCGATCGACATCGAGGCGTCCCACGCCGGCACGATCACCGCGTTCCTGCTCCCGGACCACGTCTGATGGCCGGCGACGTCGAGGCGGTCGGCTACTTCCGGGTCGAGAACGGCACGATCTCGGAGTTCCGGCTGCCGCTCGCCGAGGTGTGGGTCGAACGGGTGCGGACCAAGGCATTCGTCCGCGTGAACAGCCCGGACGACCCGACCGAGTGGGATGCCGACACTCCGCTGGCGGTGCTCACCGGCCACGAGCGGGCCGAGGACCACACCGCACGGGCCGGCCAGCGGCAGCCCGGGAACCGCCGCGGCGGCGTGCCGCCCGTCAGCCCGGTGACCTCGCCTGAGGGGTCGGCCGGAACCGGCACGGGCGTGGCGGCGGTGACCGAGGACGGCACGGGCGGCGCCGCGCTGCCGCCGATCGTCCACGCCGACGAGGAGCCGACCGACCCGGGCCCGGCCCCGGCGCAGGTCGCGGCGAAGGCCGAGTGGGTGGCCTACGCGGTTCGCTCGGGCGCGGATCCGCTGGAGGCCGAGCGGTCCACCAAGGCGGACCTGATCGACCGGTACGGGGACTGAGATGGCCGACCCACGTCCGATCTCCGAGGAGGTCACCGGCCAGCCGACCGGCCATGACACCCACCATGAGGATCTGGCGTGGGTCGTCAACCGGGCGCTGATCGCCGACAGCAACCTGTCTGATGTCGCCGATCCTGCGGCAGCCCGGAGCAGCCTCGGTCTGGGTACTGCGGCGACCCGGGATACCGGGACGGGCTCGACACAGGTGGTCCTCGGCGGCGACAGCCGGCTATCCGACGCCCGAACGCCGACAGCCCACAAGACCTCCCATGCCACGGGCGGGTCGGACGAGCTCACCCCGGCCGACATCGGCGCTGCCACCTCTGGTCACACCCACAGCTACCAGCCACTCGACTCGGATCTGACGGCGATCGCCGGGCTGACCCCATCGGGCAGCGCGGTGATCCAGGAGTCGGGTGGGGTGTGGGCGGCGCGTACCCCGGCACAGCTCGCGGCGAGTCTGCCGGCAGACCAGGTTGCCGGTACGGCGAGTCTGCGGACCCTGGGCACCGGGGCGACACAGGCCGCTGCGGGGACCGACAACAGGATCGTCAACGCGCTTCAGGGAGTCGCCGCCCC
>NZ_CDWWXA010000104.1:0-17391 GCF_977971845.1 Frankia sp. CeCAU1
GTAGGGGGGTGGCGGGGATTGGTCTTGGGCCGTCGGGTACTGGGCCGTCGGGTACTGGGCACCCGGGTACGGGGAGAAGACGGGAGAGGGTATCGATCTCGGCCGGTTCGCCGTCAGCCGATGGTAGGCACGCCGGGTTCGCTCGGCCAACACGGCGGACAGGTAGGCCCAGCCCGGCGTGCCGGGCGGCGGCGGTGGTGTCACGACGGCCCGCACCTGCCGGACCAGCCCGCTGCCGAGGCGTTCGAGGGCCTGCGGGGACAGCTCGTGCGCCCGGCCGAGGAACTGGCGGGCACGCAGGGCCAGAGCATCATCCAACCCGGTGAGGTCGAGGGTGGCGGCCCAGCCGACGAGCTGGGGCGGGACGGACGGCGGCGCTCCGCCAGGGCGCGGCACGTTGGCCTGCAGGACGACCGTGCCGGCGAAGACGTCCCCCAGCCGCTTCGCGTGTTTCGACACCAGCATGCTGATCACCGCGGGCAGGCCCAGCAGCAGTCCGGGACGTTCGACGACCGCCCCGACCAGACCCCGGGCGAACGCGTGCCGGAAGTGGATGGGACCTCCGTCGTCGCGGACGACGCGCAGCCCCATGGCCATCTTGCCGAGGGTCCGCCCGCGCGTCAGTGTCTCGCAGGTGACCGGATACCCGAGCACGACGCCGACGTAGACCAGCAGGAATACCGCGGCGATCAGGGCGTCGTTGTCGGGCCGCACGATCAGCAGGGCCGCGGCGCCGACCGCGTAGAGGATGTAGAGCTGGATGAGCAGGTCGAGCAGGCCGGCGATCAGACGGGAGCCCAGCCGAGCCACCCGCAGTTCGATGGTGATCGCTTCACCTGTGACGATCGCCTCACCCGTGAGGACACCCGTGCCGGCGAGACCGGCGGATCCCTTTCCCGTGACGACCTGGTTCATCTGGGCCCCCCGGGACCTCGATGGGTATCCGGACATCACCTTATGGCCTACGCCGCCCGGTTCGATCCTCCTCGCCGGGTGGTGCCGCCGACGGCGGTGAGGACGGTTCGGACGCGTGCGGCTCGAGGTCTGGGAGGATCTCGACGGGCTGGGAGGATGAGGCCGCCATGGATCTCGATGCGTACGTCGCCGTGCACCGTCCGGAATGGGTCCGGCTTGGTCGGCTCGTCGACAAGGCCGGCCTGCCGCGGCGGATGGCACCGGACGAGCTCGACGAACTGGTCGAGTTGTACCAGCGCACGGCTACCCACCTCTCGGTCATCCGCAGCCGGTCGTACGACACGACCCTGGTCGACGATCTGACGAACCTGGTGGCGCGAGGCCGGGCGGCGGTGGGCGGCGCACCCGACCCCGGCTGGCACGTCGTCGGCCGTTTCTTCGCGGTGACGTTTCCGGTGGCCGTGTACGAACGCCGATGGTGGGCTGTCGCGACGGCGCTCGGTTCCCTGCTCGTCGCGCTGGCCGTCGGTCTGTGGGTCGTGCACGACGCCGAGGTGCAGGCGAACCTGCGTGCGCCGGACGCGGTCGCGGATCTGTGCCGCCACGACTTCGCGTCCTACTACACCGAGAATCCGGCCTCGTCCTTCGCCAGCCAGGTGTGGACGAACAACGCCTGGGTGGCCGCGCAGGCGGTGGTCTCCGGGGTGCTGCTGGGTCTCCCGACCCTGCTGGTCATGTTGCTGAACGCGCTGAATCTCGGCGCCGTCGGCGGATACATGTCCAGCTGTGGGGAGAGCGGGCAGTTCTTCGGCCTGATCCTCCCGCACGGCCTGCTGGAGCTCACGGTCGTGTTCGTCGCAGGCGGGGTCGGGCTGCGTCTCGGTTGGACGATCATTGCGCCAGGTCCGCGCAGGCGGGTGGAGGCCTTGGCCGCCGAGGGGCGCGCGGCGGTGGCCATCACGATGGGGATGGCGCTCGTGCTGGCCGTCTCCGGGCTGATCGAGGCGTTCGTGACCCCGTCGGGGTTGCCCACGGCGATCCGGATCGGGATCGGCGCGGTAGCGTTCGGCGGCTTCATCGCCTACGTCCGGCTGTACGGCGGCCGGGCGGCCGCGGCCGGAGAGACCGGTGACATCGACACCGGGCGCGGCGGCGCCGACCTGCTCCCGGTGGCCTGAGCCCGGGTACACCGACTACCTGGCGCCATCTCATGGGTGGCGAGCACCATCGGTTTTCAGAACGGGGGCTCCGGCCGTGGTTGAAAGCCACTGCTCGGTGATCCTCCTGAGCTCGCCACTGGCGGTCAGTTCCGCCAGCGCGGCGTTGACGTTGCGCACCAGCGGATTACCCTTCTCGAACAGCAGGCCGAACTGCTCGGGCTCGCCGGTCGAGGGAAACTGACCGATGATGACGGAATTCTCGATCTCGGTGGCGGTCAGTTTGGACGCGGTGGGCAGGTCGACGACGATCCCGTCGATCGGGCCGTTCTCCAAGGCGGTCTCGGCCTCGTTGGTGTCGTTGAAGACGGCCGGCTGCGCCGCCGGTTTCACCTGCTTGTTGATGGCGGTCAGACTCGTCGTGCCGATCGCGGTGCCGAGCTTGGCGTTCTTCAGCCCGGCGAGGGTCGTCACGTGCGCGATACGTGAGGATCTGAGCGCCACGACGGCCTGCGCGACGTCGTAGTAGCCGCTGCTGAAGTCGACCGCCTGCCGCCGTTCCGGCGTGATCGAGATCTCGTTGATGTCGAAGTCGAAGTTCTTTGCGCCGGGTGCGAACGAACTGTTGAACGGCACGTTCACCCAGTGCACCTGCGCCGCGGTGAAACCGAGTTTCGCGGCGACGGCGTAGGCGACTGCGCTCTCGAACCCCTTGCCGCTCTCCGGTCTGCCGTCGGCGAACCACGGCTCATATGCCGGTGAGTCGGTGGCGATGGTCAGCTGGCCGGGCTTGACCAGGTGAAGGGAGGCCGACCCGGTGGTGCCCGACGAGCCCGGGGTCGAATCACCCGACGACGCTGCACAGGACGCGAGTGCCAGTACTGCCGCGACCACCAGAGCGAGAGCGGCAGGCCGCCGTGGGCGTTGCATGGAAGACCTCCTGAGATGCCCCACCCTTGCGGATGGGCGCCGGAGCGCGGGCTCTCGGGTCGCGCCGGCCTCGCGCCGGGCGGTGGGAGGGGCATGGTGTGCCTCGGCCGGCCAAGAACCACGGAAACCGGCCTCCTGGACAAGGGCGCGACGCGGTCGGTGCGATGTCCCGTGACGCGGCCTTGGCAGCGGCCATCCCCGGACCATGCTGGTCAGAGTACCGTCTACCGCCACGGAACCATCCGGGGACACCGGCCGGCCCGGCCGGCACCTCGCGAAATCACCTTCGATGATTTCGCTGAGATAGTTGTCTAGAGCTGGGGTGGTCGTCTAGAGCCGGCCGAGGGATTTCAGGGTGAGGTAGGTGTCGGTGACGGCCGCCGCGTAGCCGCTCGGCGGTGCGTCCACCACCTCGACCCCGCGGCGGCGCAGCGTCTCGGTGAGCTCCCGTCGCCGCAGCAGAGTCTGTTCGGCCGCCGCGGCCGCGTACACCTCACGGACGTCACCTCGGCCGGTCGTCATCTCGTCCACGCGCGGGTCGCGCAGCGCCGCGACCACGACAGTGTGCCGCGCGGCCAGCGTCGGCAGAGCCGGGAGCAGCCCCTCCTCGATCACCGCCGGTACCAGGTCGGTGAACAGGACGACCAGGGACCGCCGCGAAGTCCCGCGCAGCACCGTCGACACGATTCCGCCATGATCGGCCTCGATCAGGGCCGGTTCCAGGGTGGCCATCGCGTCGCTCATCCGGGCGAGCAACCCGTGATCGTGTCCGCCTGGCAGGGTGATCCGAGGAACGCTGTCGTGCGCCACGAGACCCACCTGGTCACCCGCGCGTAGCGCCACCGCGGTGAGCAGCAGCGCGGCGTCGAGCGCGTGGTCCAGGCGGGGGGTATCGCCGATTCGCCCGGCCGAGGTCCGACCCGTGTCGAGTACGCAGACGACCCTGCGGTCACGCTCCGGTCGGAAGGTACGGACGACGACGGTCCCGCGCCGGGCGGTACCCCGCCAGTCGATCAGCCGAACGTCGTCGCCGATCACATAGTCCCGCAGGCTGTCGAACTCGCAGCCGGCGCCCGCGCCGCGGATGGCGACCTCGCCCTCGACCTCCCGCAGCCGCGCGAGAGCGGCCGGCAGATGGCGGCGTGACGTGAACGGCGGCAGCATTCGGACCCGCCATGCGCAGTGATGCCGTCCCTGCCGGCCGGCGAGGCCGAGTGGCCCCAGCGAACGGACCGTGATGCGGAACGGCTCCCGGTCGCCGCGCCGGGTCGGATGCAGCGTCGTCTCCAGGAAGCGCCGCTCCCCCGCCGGAACGGTGACCCGGTGCTCCCGCGGCCGGGACCCCGAGGACGGCGGCCAGGCGTCGCGGATGTGGGCACGCACCGTGCGGGTGCCGCCGTTCGTGACGCCGAGCACCAGCGGAACGGGCTGACCCAGCCGCCCGGCGGTCGGTCCGGAGCGGCTGAACTCCAGCGTGCGGACCCCACCCGCCAGGGCGAGGTCGAGGGCGACCAAGCCCACCACCACCAGGTCGACCAGCACGAGGGTCAGGCCCGGGGCAGGGGACAGGACGACGACCAGCGCCCCGAACAGGGCCAGTGCGACGGTACGGCCGGTGATCGCCACCGTTTCCGCCTACCGGGGCACCGGAACGGTGGCGAGTACCTGTTCGAGCACGACGTCGGCCGTCACGCCGTCCAGTTCGGCCTCCGGACGGAGGCTGATCCGGTGCCGCAGGGTCGCCCGGGCCAGCGCCTTGACATCGTCGGGGGTCGCATAGCCGCGTCCCGACAGCCACGCCCAGGCCCGGGCCGTCGCCAGCAGCGCGGTGGCGCCGCGGGGGGACACCCCGAGCTGTACCGACGGTGCCGCGCGGGTCGCCCGGGCCAGATCGACGATGTAGGCCAGCACCTCCGGGTGGACTGCGACGGTGAGCACCGCGGCGCGGGCCGCCGCGAGGTCCGCTGGCCCCGCGACCGGGTGGACCCCCGCGGCGGGCAGGTCGGAGGGGTCGAACCCGTCCGCATGGTGGGCGAGGACACGGACCTCGTCGTCGCGGGGTGGCAGTGGCAGCGTCACCTTCACCAGGAAGCGGTCGAGTTGCGCCTCGGGAAGCGGATAGGTGCCCTCATGTTCGATCGGGTTCTGGGTGGCGAGGACTGCGAAGGGGGCCGGCAGCGGCCGCGGGACGCCCGCCACACTGACCTGACGCTCCTCCATCACCTCCAGCAGGGCGGCCTGCGTCTTCGGCGGAGTCCGGTTGATCTCGTCGGCCAGCAGGAGGTTGGTGAAGACCGGGCCCTCCCGGAAGGTGAACTCGGAACTGCGGTTGTCGTACACCAGCGAGCCGGTGACGTCGCCGGGCATGAGGTCCGGGGTGAACTGCAGGCGCTTGGTGTCCAGTGCCAACGCGGTCGCGAGCGTGCGGACCAGCAGCGTCTTCGCGACGCCGGGCACCCCCTCGAGCAGTGCGTGTCCCCGGCACAGCAGGGCGATGACGAGCCCGCTGACCGCCGCGTCCTGACCGATCACCGCCTTGGCCACCTCACCGCGCAGCGCGATCAGGGCCCGGCGGGCCGTCTGCGTGTCCGGTGGTGCCGGCTGCTCTCCCGGACCCGGCGCCGCGGCGGACGACGATGCGGTCGAGGGCGGGGGGGCTGTCGTCGGCGCGTCGATGCGTGGGGATGTCACCGTATGCCTACCTGTCGATCGAGCTCGTCGAGCGCGTGGGCCAGCGCCAGCAGCGCCGCGTCCTGCGTATCGCGTCGAGGGGCGCCGACGCCGGCCCGGGGAACGCCGGCCCGGGGAACGCCCGCCGCGGCGGTCCGCTCGGATCCGCCGTCGCGATACCGTCCGGTTCCGCCGGATGCCGCCCGCTGTCCGTTCTCGGCCGGGTAACGGCCTGACTGGTACCAGTCCCTGGCCCGCCCGAGGTGACCGGGCGGTCCGGCGGTCTGCGGCGGCATGCCCGAACCGTACAGGAGCGATCCGATCTCCGAGGGTGACCGTCCCGTCTGCTCGCTGGCAGTGGTCACCAGAGCGACGGGATCGGGGCTCAGGGAACCGGCAGGGGTCCAGGTCAGGGGCAGGCCCATCCGTTCGGCCAGCCGGACGCGCGTCCCGGCCCGCAGCGCGTCGGCGGTCCTGTCCCGGGCGTGTGCCGCCGCGTACAGCCGCCCGCGTCCCTCGACCGTCTCGGCCGCCCGGACGACCACCGGAAGGGGCTCCGGCACCGGCGGCCCGAGCCGCCGGCCACGCCACAGCGCCAGCAGCGCCAGGACGACGACCATGTGCAGAAAGGTCCACCAGAAGGCGGACGGCAGCAGATCCATCATGCTTTTCGTGCCGACCCCGCCGGCCCCACCCGCGTCGGGTGTGATCCAGGACAGTACGGGTTGCCGGGCGAGCAGGCCGAGGGCCAGCGCCGCGTTCCCCGTGCGACCGAGGTGCTCGTTGGTGAGGAATCCCGCCGAGCCGAGCAGCACCAGCCGCCCGCCACCGGCGCGTGGTGAGCCCGATCGGGTGGGGGTCAGCACGGCGAGGCGTGCCTCGCCGTGCGGGTCGCCGTAGCACAACGAGACCGCCATGTCGCCGAGACCGGCTCCGTCGCCCTGGCGGGTGAAGGTCTCGTCGGCGCCGATCGAGGTTGTTCCGGCCGTGGTCGCCTCGGGTAGGAGGCACCGTGGATCACTCTGCTCGCCGCTGGGCGCGGAGCCTGCTGTGACCACCCCGACATTCAGGGCACCGAGCACCGTGGCGTCCGGCGCCACGAGGACGACGTCGGCGCCCTGCCAGACCCGTCCGAGCAGGGCGATCAGCTCGTCATGGGTGAGCCGTCCCGGATGGACGACGACCAGCGTCGCCCTGCCGCCCGCCCCGGCTGGACCGACCCCGCCGCCCGGACCACCGGGGTTCGGCCCCTGCCGCCGGCCGCCGGAAGGGTTGTCCGTGGCGGACACGATGATCCCGCGTGCCCGCAGGATCTCGGCCAGGGCCCGGGTTCCTCCGGGCTCGGCGGAGGCCACGTCCAGGTAGGCCTGGCCGTCGGGCCGCCCGGCCAGCGCCGAGACGACCACGTAACAGAGGACCAGGACGCCGAGGACGGCCACCACGAGGATCCCGCGGCGCACCGCTGGGGGCCTGGGACCGCTGCGCAACGCGCTCGGCGACCCCCGCCCGGACCGGCCGCCGGCCGTCCCGCCGCCACCGAGATGGTCGCCGGTGATCGCCGGGGCGCCGGGGATGGTCATGCCGGGACCGCGAGGGTGCCCGCGCCGCCGGTGCCGTCTGTGCCGCCGGTGCTGCCCGTGCCGTCTGTGCCGCCCGTGCCGCCCGTGCCGCCCGTGCCGCCCGTGCCGCGACGCAGCTGGATCAGGGCGCGGTCGGCCTCGACCAGGACCCGGTAGCCGGCCGCGGACCCCGGGCGCCCGCCGTACCAGATCTCGCTGAAGACCTCGACCGCCGCGGCGAGCGCCGCGGCCGGCTCGAACTCCGTGCCGGGTCCACCGCCCGCCGCGCCCGTCGTCGCGCCCGGCCGGTCTGTTCCGCCCCGGGGTTGCCCGCCGGCGGGGGACGGCGCGATTCTCGCCACCTCCTCGACGAGTTCACCGGCCGTACGGCCGGGGCGCGGATCGAGCACGTCCTTCTCCTCCAGCATCCGCACGATGGCCCGTAGCCGGGACCGAACCGCCTCCGCATAGGCTCCGCCGGCGGCGTGGCCGTCCGCCTCGGCACGCAGCTGCGCCGCGGTTGACGAACTGGACAGGTCGTTATCCTCCCGCCTGATACGCGCGCTGCGGTGCACCGGGCCGAGGCACCACCGCAGCGCCACCGCCACGACGACGAGTACGAGGACGAGCGCGAAGACCCCGAGACCACCCGACCCTCCGCCGGGGCCGTCTCCGCCGGGGAGCAGCCAGTGGACCAGATCCCCGATCCTGTCGTCGATCCACCGGACCGCCCGGCTCCACCAGCTGGGTTCGGAACTTCTGTAGAGGTGCCTGGAAAGTTCCCGTCGAGCCTCCTCCCGAGCTCCGTCCCGAGTGACAGGACCGCCGAGCGTCATCCGGAGGGCCGCAGGCCGGCGGTGCGGGCGCGGGCCGCCTCGGCGAGTGTCACGTCCAGACCCTCGCGTCTGATCCTGAGGTCGACGTAGAGCAGGACGACGGCTCCGGAGACGATCGGCGTGGAGATCGCGGTGGCGAGCAGACTGCCGATCGCCTGGACGATGTAGCCGGTGATGGTGAGATCACCCCTGATCGGGTCGCCGAACACCGACTCGGAGGAGGCCATCACGATGCTGGCGGCGATGGCGAAGATCGCACCGAGGAACCCCGCCACCAGCATGGCGAGCAGCAGAATACCGAACGTCCGCCACCATGATCCACGCACGATCGCGATCGACCGTCGCAGCGCGTCGCGCACGGTGCCGCCCTCGAGGACGTACGCGGGCGTGGCCAGCGCCAGGTAGACCCCGACGACGATCGCCCCGACCAGCAGCGCGATCAGCCCCAGTACCACTGACAGCGCCACGATGACCGTGAGGCCGAGCAGGCCGGGCAGCCGCGGCGCGACCCGTCGGACCGCGTCGATTGTGGTGATTCGGCTTCCCAGGATCGCCTCGCTCACCACGACGCTGAGCACCCCGGAAAGAAAGAGCCCGAGGATGAGATCGAGACCGAGCATCGCGACGGTGATGGCGGCCCTGGCGCCCGGCGACGCGTCCTCGCCGCTGATCGCGACGGTGGTGGACACCGTCTCCACCACCGCCGCGGCCGCCACCGTCACCCCGACGGTCGCGCCGGGATTCGTGCGGATCGTGGCGAACGTGCCGTCCAGGATCTCGCCCAGAGCGAGGGGGCGCAGCGGGATGATGCCCGGTTTCGGGACGGCCGGGCCCCACCGCCACTGTCCCCACGGGCCCTGCGGGGCGCCGGGCGGCGGGGTGCCGGGCGAGGCCCAACCGGGTCCGTCGGCCATCGGTGTGTCTCCACTCGTCGCGGTCGGTGTCGAGGTGTCGAGGTGTCGAGGTAAGGATGCCGTGCTTGTGGTGGGCATGCCGCGGCCGCTGTGAGGATTCGCCGCGTGCGCGCAGCTCGTCCTCTCCCACGGAGGGCATGCCGCGGCCGCTGTGAGGATTCTGCGCTCTCGGCCAGGATGGATGCTGGCGGTGCCGGCGGAATTACGCGGTCTGGCCGGGATGTGCCGGCCGGGACGTGCCGGCCAGGCCGGCCCCACCTCGGCTGCGGGGCCGGTGGCCGACCGCGTCGCCCGGGATTGTCCACAGCCGCTTCGCGACTGCCGGGGGCGGTATCCACAGATCACCACTCGGGGCTGGTCGGCCCGCGACCTGCGGCTGATCCTTCCTGTCATGCCTCGAGCCACGTTGTCCCTGCTCACCAGGAATCTTGCGATTCTCGCTGATCTGATCATGCCGCTTGCCTGCGCCGGATGCGGCGGCTGGGGGGCGTCGGCGTGCCCGGCGTGTGTCGCCGAGCTTCGTGGTCCCGTGTTCCTCGCCGCCGCGGGCTCCCTGGCCACCCCGTGGCGGCGAGGGCTGCCGCCGTGCCTGGCCGCCGCCCGCTATGCCGACCGGGTCCGGGCGCTCCTTCTCGCCTACAAGGAGCGTGGCCGGCGCGACCTGGCCGGTCCGCTGGGCGGTGCGCTCGCCCGCGCGGTAGCGCGGGCGGTGTCGTCGGGCGCGGGGGGTGCCACCGACGTGCATCCCGGTCGCTGTCCTCGCGGGCGCGGTGTGGTGCTGGTCCCGGTGCCTTCGAACCGCGCCGCGCGGCGTCGGCGTGGTTTCGACCACCTCGAGCTGCTGTGTTCCGTGGCGGCCGCGGTCCTGCGCCGACGCGGGCACCGGGTCGGAATCGCTCCCGTGCTGCGGCCGGTGCGGCACACGGCGGACCAAGCCGGGCTGGGGGCGGCGGCACGGTTCGTCAACCTCACGGGCGCCTTCGGCCTGGTCGGTCCTGCCCGCACGGCCCGGCTGGTGCGGGCCGCCGACGATCTCTCGGACGGACCTCCCGCGGACCCGTGCATCGTCGTGGTCGACGACGTACTGACGACGGGAGCCACAGCGGGTGAGGCGGTACGGGCCCTACGAGCCGGCGCCCTGCGGGCGAGCGCCGTCGCCGTGGTGGCCGCTTCGAGCCCGACGCGCGGACGGGACCGCTTGCTCGCAATGACGGGGCCGTCGGGGTGAAACTACCAGTACGCACCGCCTGACCAGGCAGTCGGCGCAACGGCCGAGTGGCCCGACGGAGCGGGAGTGACTCTTGTCGGTCGCAGTGCACTCGTCGTGCGGATACCGGGCCGGCGGACGGAGTAGCGCCGCCGCTGAAGGGAAGGGAGCCGAATGCGGGCAGCCAGCCGCAGAACGTTGGGAAGGTGCGACAACCGTAGATAGGGCGCCCGGGGGATCGTCTCGGCCCGGCGGAGACGGTTCCCTCCGGAAGCTCCGAGACACCGGCGCACGGTCGGCAGCCTTGGCGAGGGCCGTGGGCGTCGGACAGGCGAACAGGAGGTGGATCGCGTGGACATCGTGGTCAAGGGCAGGCACACCGCGGTTCCGGAACGGTTCCGCAATCATGTCCAGGCCAAGCTCGCCAAGTTGGAACGGCTGAATTCCAACATCATCCGGGTGGATGTCGAGCTGTCGAAGGAACGCAACCCCCGGCTGTCCGACGTCTGCGACCGGGTCGAGCTGACCGTGTACTCACGGGGTCCGGTGATCCGGGCCGAGGCCGCCGCGGCCGACTGCTACGCCGCCCTCGACCTGGCCGCCGGCAAACTGGCCGAGCGGCTGCGCCGGGCCGCCGACCGGCGGGTCCGCCACCACGCCAACCACGCTGGAGCCAAGCCGACCGGGATCACCTCGGTTCCGCTCGGCAGTCTCATGCCGTTGGAGGGCACGAAGCCGGCGGCTGCCCTACCGACCGGTGCCGAGGAGGCCGGTGCCGCCGGAAGGAGTGGCAGCGGCGGATCCAGGCCGGTCGTCGCCGCCCCGGCCGACGAATCCACCGCCAGGATCGGTGCGGGCGAGCAGAGCGAGCAGGCTCCGCTGATCGTCCGGGAGAAGACCCACGAGGCGGAGCCGATGTCGCTGGAGGAGGCTCTGTCCAACATGGAACTGGTGGGGCATGATTTCTATCTCTTCCTCGATGTCGATCTTGGCCTCCCCAGCGTTGTCTACCGGCGGGTCGGTTACGACTACGGTGTCATCCGGTTGTCCGGTTCGGCGGCGGCCGGCAGGTCGGGGCCAAAAGGCGCCGACCAGCGGGACGAGCGGCCGTCGCCAACCCGAGGCGCCTTCGTGAGCTCGGCCGCCGCCGTTTAGACGATCTGAAGGCCGAGTCCGCCGGCCGACGTGCGACCATTTGCCTCGGGTGTCGGAGTACACGGCGCACCGCCCCGCGTGGAGGCACGCGGGGCGGTGCGCCGCGGGCAGTGGTCCAGGGAGGTCAGATGACGGTGGAGGAGCAGCGCTCTGAGGAGAGGCTGCCGACGCCATCGGAGGCGAACCCCATCCGGGTGCTGATCGTTGACGACCATGCGCTGTTCCGGCGTGGGCTGGAGATGGTGCTGGGGCAGGAGGTTGACATCGAGGTCGTCGGGGAGGCCGCGGACGGTGCCGAGGCGGTGACCATGGCTAAGGAGATGGCGCCGGACATCGTGCTCATGGATGTGCGGATGCCGCGCCGTGGCGGGATCGACGCCACGAGCGCCATCAAGGAGGCTGTCCCGAGTGCCAAGATCGTCATGCTGACCATCAGCGACGAGGAGGCCGACCTCTATGACGCGATTAAGGCGGGGGCCATGGGCTACCTGCTGAAGGAGATCTCTATCGACGAGGTCGCCGCGGACATCCGCGCGGTGTACGGGGGGCAGAGCCTCATCAGCCCGTCCATGGCGTCGAAGCTGCTCAGTGAGTTCGCAGCCATGATTAAGAACAAGGATGACCGTCCGCAGCTCCCTACCCCCCGGCTGACCGACCGGGAGATGGAGGTGCTGCGGCTCGTCGCCAAGGGCATGAACAACCGTGACATCGCCAAGCAGCTCTACATCAGTGAGAACACGGTCAAGAACCACATCCGCAACATCCTGGAGAAGCTCCAGCTGCACTCCAGGATGGAGGCGGTCGTGTACGCGGTACGGGAGAAGCTGCTCGAGATCACCTGAGGCCCGGTCGGGGGGCGTCACCGCGACGCGGGATCGTCCGGTAGGAGCGATCCCACCCAGCAGTCCCTCCGGTTACCGTCGCCCAGCAGCAGGGCCCGGCGCAGGGTGCCCTCCACGGTGAAACCGGCCTTCTCGGCCACGCGGCGGGACGCGAGGTTGCCCACCGCGGCCCGCCACTCGATCCGGGCCAGCCCCAGAGCTCCGAAACCCCAGCGGGTCAGCGCGGCAACGGCCTGGGAGGTCACTGCCCGCCCGCGCGCCGGCGCCGCGCACCAGTAACCAATCTTCGCGTCGCCGTCGCCGGAGAGATCCGTCAGTCCGACCGAGGCAAGGAGTTGCTCGGTCGTGGCATCCACCACCGCGAACAGCGCCCCGGTCCCGCTGGCCCAGCTCTGCGGCGACTGGCGTGAGACAAAGTCCACCGCGTGTTGGTACAGATACGGCGTCGGGACTCTCGTCCACCGGCTTATCTCCGGGTCCTGGCAGGCCAGGTGTACGGCGTCGGCGTCCCGGGGGTGCCAGGGGCGCAGATGTAGGCGGCCCGCCGTGATCTCCGCCGGTTCGAGAGGTGCCATACTCCAACCTTGCACCGGCCGCCACCGTTGCCGCCGATCCAGGGCACCCATCCGCGCTCCCGGTCGTTGGACAGTGCGGCGTGGCATGGGCGGACCATGCACGCCGTGTTGTCATCCCGTTCTGGTCGTTCCCGTCCGTACGACCCCTGGCCTCGCTCGCCGGCACCCCTTCCCGTCGCCCGCTCCTCACCGGTCCCAGCCGGAGGAACCGCGCGCGGATGGATGTTGTAGGCGGCTGTCGAAGGGCTAGCATCGTGGAGTCGGTGACCTCGCCGACGCGCCTGCCGGAGGAGTTTCGCCCGTGGTACTAGACAAGATCTTGCGTGCCGGCGAGGGCCGGATCCTGCGCAAGCTCAAGGCGATCGCCGAGCAGGTGAACCTGATCGAGGACGACTTCACCGGCCTGTCCGACGGTGAACTGCGAGGCATGACCGACGAGTTCCGCCAGCGGCTCGCGGACGGGAAGGAGACCCTCGACGACCTGCTGCCCGAGGCCTTCGCCGCCGTGCGCGAGGCTGCGCGGCGCACGCTGGGCCAGCGGCATTTCGATGTGCAGATCATGGGGGGCGCGGCCCTTCATCTCGGCAACATCGCCGAGATGAAGACCGGTGAGGGCAAGACGCTGGTCTCGACCCTGCCAACCTACCTCAACGCGCTGGCCGGTAAGGGTGTGCACGTCATCACCGTCAACGACTACCTCGCCCAGCGCGACGCCGAGAACATGGGCCGGGTCCATCGTTTCCTCGGCCTCACCGTCGGGGTGATCCATCCGCAGATGCCGCCGGCGGTCCGGCGGGCCCAGTACGCCTGCGACATCACCTACGGCACCAACAACGAGTTCGGGTTCGACTACCTCCGTGACAACATGGCCTGGAGTTCGGAGGAGCTCGTCCAGCGTGGCCACAACTTCGCGGTCGTCGACGAGGTGGACTCCATCCTCATCGACGAGGCCCGTACGCCGTTGATCATCAGCGGTCCAGCGGATCATCCGACCAGGTGGTACACGGAGTTTGCCCGGATCGCCCCGCTGCTCGAACGCGATGTCGATTACGAGGTCGAAGAGGGCAAGCGGACGGTGGCCATCACCGAGTCCGGGGTCGAGAAGGTCGAGGACCAGCTCGGCATCGAGAACCTCTACGAATCGGTGAATACCCCGCTCGTGGGCTACCTGAACAATTCGTTGAAGGCCAAGGAGCTCTACAAGCGGGACAAGGACTACATCGTTACCGACGGTGAGGTTCTCATCGTCGACGAGTTCACCGGCCGCGTGCTCCACGGTCGTCGCTACAGCGAGGGAATGCACCAGGCGATCGAGGCCAAGGAAAAGGTCGAGATCAAGCAGGAGAACCAGACCCTCGCGACGATCACGCTGCAGAACTACTTCCGGCTCTACGACAAGCTCTCCGGCATGACCGGTACCGCCATGACCGAGGCGGCCGAGTTCCACCAGATCTACTCGCTCGGGGTCGTCCCCATCCCGACGAACAAGCCGATGATCCGGCTCGACCAGCCGGACGTCGTCTACAAGACCGAGATCGCGAAGTTCGACGCCGTGGTGGAGGACATCGCCGAGCGGCACGAGAAGGGCCAACCGGTCCTGGTCGGCACCACCAGCGTCGAGAAGTCCGAGTACCTCTCGAAGCAGCTTCGCAAGCGTGGTGTGCCGCACGAGGTGCTCAACGCCAAGCACCACGAGCGGGAGGCGGCCATCATCGCCGAGGCGGGCCGCAAGGGCGCCGTCACGGTGGCGACGAACATGGCCGGTCGTGGTACGGACATCATGCTCGGCGGTAACCCGGAGTTCATTGCCCAGGCCGAGCTGCGCCAGCGCGGCCTCTCGCCGATCGAGACCCCCGAGGACTATGAGGCGGCCTGGCAGGAGGCCCTGGAGAAGGCCAGGCAGTCGGTGAAGGCCGAGCACGAGGAGGTCGTCGACGCCGGCGGCCTGTACGTGCTCGGCACCGAGCGGCACGAGTCCCGGCGCATCGACAACCAGCTGCGTGGCCGGGCCGGCCGGCAGGGCGACCGCGGTGAGTCGCGCTTCTACCTCTCCCTCGGTGACGATCTCATGCGGTTGTTCAACGCGGCCGCGGTCGAGGGCATCATGGATCGGCTGAACATCCCCGAGGACGTCCCGATCGAATCGAAGATCGTGACTCGGGCGATCCGATCGGCCCAGACCCAGGTCGAGGGGCAGAACTTCGAGATCCGCAAGAACGTCCTCAAGTACGACGAGGTCATGAACAAGCAGCGCACCGTGATCTATGAGGAGCGCCGCAAGGTCCTCGGCGGTGCCGATCTCCACGAGCAGGTGCGTCACTTCGTTGACGACACCGTCGAGGGATACGTGCGCGGCGCCACCGCCGACGGGTACCCGGAGGAGTGGGATCTCGACACGCTCTGGACGGCGCTCGGGCAGCTCTACCCGGTCGGTGTGGTGGCACCCGATGTCGATGATCGTGACGGGCTCACTGCCGATCACCTGCTCGAGGACATCCAGGTCGACGCGCAGGAGGCGTACGACCGGCGGGAACTCGACCTCGGCGACGGCCCCGACAGCGAACCGATCATGCGGGAGCTGGAGCGACGGGTCGTCCTCGCGGTCTTGGACCGCAAGTGGCGCGAGCACCTCTACGAGATGGACTACCTGCAGGAGGGCATTGGGCTGCGGGCGATGGGACAGCGGGACCCGCTGGTCGAGTACCAGCGTGAGGGTTTCGACATGTTCCAGACGATGATGGAGGGCATCAAGGAGGAGTCCGTCCGGCTGCTGTTCAACGTCGAGGTCCAGGTCGCGGGGCAGGAGGAGGCCGCCAAGTCGGTGGGCGTCGAGCCGGCCGTGTCCGCCGCTCCCGCACCGCCGGCCGCAGCCGCGACCCTGCCCGCTCCGGCGGTGCCGACGATTCCGGACGGCGCCGGTCCCGTCGCGGACGCGCAGCCCGTTCGCCCCGCGGCGGCCCGTCAGACTCCGCCACCCCCTTCACCGGTTCCGTCCGCACCGCCGCCGGTCTTCGTCAAGGGGCTCGAGCCGCGGCGGCCGACCGGTGGCCTGCGCTACACCGCGCCGTCGGTCGACGGTGGATCCGGGCCGGTCACGACCGTGGATGGCAGGTCGGGACTGGGCCGCCCGGCTGGAGACGGTGTGCTCAGCGCCGCCCGCGGCGAGGCCGGCACGGCGCAGCCCGGTGCCGGCACGCGTCCCGCTCGCAACGCACCCTGCCCGTGTGGGTCGGGCCGCAAGTACAAGCGCTGCCACGGCGACCCGGCGCGCCGCAACACCGAGTGATCCATCTCCGGGGCCGGTGGCCGCACTAACCCACCTGCAGGGTCGTCACCCGCCAGCGTCCGCTGGACGACTCCATGCGCAGCGCGAGTGCGGCCACCCGGGCACCTCGGCTGATGACCGCCGAGACCTCGGCGACTCCGGGGCGCGGTTCGCTGACCCGTACGCTGCGGACCTGACCCCGCCTGCGATCCGTGGTCTGGGCGACGATGCGTTCGAGATCGTTCTGCAGGCGGGGCGTCGTCCATCCGGCGAGATGCGAGGCCGGGCGCACCCCGCCGAGCGTCTCGACGATCGCTCTGACGATGACCACCGCCGTTTCCCGGGGCGGTGGGTTCGTCCGACTCCCGGCGGGGTGTCCCGGCCGCGGACCGGCTACCGGATCGAGACCCGGCACCGCGTGTGACGCCGCTGATCCCATGCCTGTGCCCGTGACCGTGCGCTCGGGCATGGCGAGGTACCGAGGAGTCCGATCGACCGTCGTGCCACCGGGCTCGGTCTGGCCGTCCGCACCGCCACGGCGGCGTCCGCCGCCTCCCGGGGCGGTCACGGGCCGGCCTGGACGATCGGCGGTGGTGCGTCCGGCCGGCCGCACCCGGGGTCGGGGCGGCCTTGTCGACGAGCGGGTCGGGGCGCCGGCCGACGAGGAGCCGGCCTCGTCGTCATAGGGCGGTTCGTGGGGGGTGATGGGAAGGCGGCGCATTCCGGGGGCCGGAACTGGACGCCGGGGCAGGGTCAGGGCGTAGGTGGCGGTCACGGCAGGCTCCGGAAGTGGTGGGCGGGGTCAGGGCCCGGGGGGTGGTTTCAGGCGTTGGCCGGGGAAGATCAGATTCGGGTCGTGGCCGATCAGGTCGGAGTTGGCGGCCCACCACCGTGGCCACTCGGCCGCGATCTGCTCCTGCGTCGCGTTCGGGCCGAGATGACGGGCCGCGATGGACCAGAGACTGTCGCCGCGGAGGACGACGATTTCTGCCGCCTCGACGCCGGGAGAGGTCCGGTCGGTACCCGGGAGGCTCATGGGCCTGCCCGTTCCACGAGGGGCCGGCGGCACGATCGGATCCCGGGCCGGTGCCGATGCGATCGGAGCCGCCGGTCCGGACGGTGTCGGTCCGGACGGTGTCGGTCCGGACGGTGTCGGTCCGGACGGTGTCGGAGTGATGGCCGCGCCGGGCGCGGCCGGGCTGCTCGGGGAGGTGGTGGCTGGTCGGTCCAGGTCCGGCCAGCCGGCTGTGGTCGTGCGAGCCGTGGTGAGCCGAGTGAGGGCGCCGGGGTCAGGGGCGGTGTGCACCGGGTTTCCGCCGGCGGCGGAACCCGGTGCACACCGCCCCTGACCCCGGCGCCCTCACTC
>NZ_CDWWXA010000105.1:0-11414 GCF_977971845.1 Frankia sp. CeCAU1
GTGCATGGGGTGAGCCGCAGGCCCGAGGGGCGGGGACTTCGGGCCTGCGGCTCACCGGCTGGGGTTCAGCCCGCGGTCGGCGGACCGCAGTCCGGCCCGGCGTCGGAGGCCTCCGCCGGCACGAGCAGGGCCTCGACGAGGCGGTCCAGCGCGTGCGCCGTCGCCCCGTGCGCGAGCAGGTAGGTGCGGGTGTCCCCGTGCCGGGCGTGGATACGGCCCAGTGCGTGCAGGATGAGGTCGGGCGGGCTCGCCATCAGCGAGGCCGGCAGCTCCTCGCCGTCGGTGGACATCAGGGCGGAGATGCGCTGGACGGCCGCCGCGGCCTCGTCCCGCAGGAAGTACGAGGTCAGCGCGAAGTCCTGCGCGATCACCTCGGCTGGCACCCCGGCGAGGTCCAGCGCCAGAGCGATGACCAGACCGGTGCGGTCCTTGCCTGCGCTGCAGTGCACGATCGCGGGCAGTGCCCCCGGTGTGGCGAGCGCGAGCATGGCCGCGGTGAGGCGGTCCCCTCGATGATCGACGACGTGGTCGTAGAGGCTGCGCAGATCGCCGGCCGTCTGGTGCCGGTCGACCGGCAGGGTGTAGACGGGCACCCGCCGATGCGTCGCGGCGAGCCGGCCGAGCTGGTCCGGATCGTGCGCCACCTCGGCGTCCTCGCGCAGGTCGATGACCGTGCGCAGCCCGATCTGCGCGAGGATGGCCTGCCCACGGCCGTCGAGCCCGCGTAGCGTGCCCGAGCGCAGCAGCGTGCGCCAGCGCAGGGAGCGTCCGTGCACAGTCGGGTAGCCGCCGACGTCGCGCAGGTTGATCGTGCCCGGCAGCGACAGGACGCGCCGCGCCTGCGGCGCCCCGCCGTCGCCGGCACCCGGGGCGCTCCCGGTGCTCGCTGCGGTGGCCGTGCTCCCGGTGCTTACGACGGGCACGGCGGTCACTTCCGGGGCAGGAAGCTGGTGGCCTGCTTCTGTGCGGCGGCCAGGGTGGATGCGGGATCCTTGCCGGTGAAGACGGCGCTTTCGACCGCGGTCATCATCGTGTCCGAGATCTGGAGGTAGTTGTCACCCGGGAAGGACTCCCACGGCTCGATCCGGGCGAGCTGGTCGAGGTTCGGCTTGATGAGCGGGTTCGCCTTCGCCCAGGCCTGCAGGCTCTTCGGGTCGTCGATCAGGCCGGTCCGCAGCGGCAGGTAGCCGATCTTCGAGGAGATCTCGGTGTAGGCGTGGTCGCCGGTGAGGAACTTGATCAGTTCCCAGGCGGCGCGCTGCTTGGCCGGGTCCTTACTGAAGATCGCCAGCGCCGCTCCCGAGTTGGTGGGGATGACCGGCTTCGCGCCGAACGAGGGTTCCTGGGTGGCGTCGAGCTGCCAGTTGTTCGCCTTGGCGCCGGCCATGAACATCCCTTGCAGGGAGCTGCTTTCGAGCAGCATCCCGGCCTGACCGCTGCTGAACGCCTTGACCTGCTGCTTCTGGTCAAGGTTCGGCATCACGCCGCTGTGTACCAGGTCGGCGGCCATCGACACCGCCTCGACGCCCGGCGGATCGGCGAAGGACAGCTTGGTGCCGTCGGTGGAGATCACTCGGCCGCCGGCCGAACGTACCAGGCTCTGGAAACACCAGTCCCCGACCTTCGTCAGACAGTCGATGAGGACCCCGTCCTTGCCGGTCTTCGCCTTGATGGCAAGCGCCGCGGTCTTTACCTCCGTCCAGGTCTTCGGCGGCTTGGCCGGGTCGAGGCCGGCCTGGGTGAACAGGGTCTTGTTCAGCCAGAGAACCGGGGTGGAGAAGACGTACGGGACGGCGTAGGTCCTGCCGTCAACGTCGCCGAGGGTGCGGGCTTTCGGGGCGAACGGGTGTTCGCCGCCGAAGTTCGCCTGAACGGCCTCCCGCCCGACCAACGTGTCGAGCGGCTGGGCGCCGAGGCTGCCGGCGGCGAAGCGCAGCGCGTTGAAGGTGATCTGGGCGACGTCCGGGGGGCTGCCTGCCAGCACCTGGTTCTTGATGCTGGTGACGTAGTCGCCGCTGTTCGCGCTACCGGCCAGGTTCTGCGGCGGCTGGCCCTTGACGGTGATGTTGGGATGCGCGGCCTGGAAGTCGCGCAGCAGCCCCTCGATCACCGGCTTCCACGTCCCGACGTTCGCGAGGTTGTAGCTTTCGAAGACGATCGAGACCTTCTGGTCCGGGGAGAGTTCGGGGATCGTGCTGGCGTTCGCGGCCGTACTCGTTGGTGTGGACGAGGACGTCGCACACGCGGAGGCGAGCGCCGCAAGCAACGCGAGGCCAGCCGCGGCACGCAGCAGGCGTGGTCGAGCCACGGGGATGCTCCTTGGGATCGACGGGACGTTGGGATCGACGGGATCGACGGGACGTTGGGATCGACGGGATCGACGGGATGGCGGACGGACCGGATCGCGATGATCTGGTCCGGTTGGTCTGGTCGCCGCTCAGACCGCGGCGGGCGCGGCCGAAGCGGGGGATGGGGACGCGCCGAGCGCGCCGGGCACGGGGATGGTCAGGGATTCCCGGGGATCCGGTGGCCGCCAGGCGAGACGACGTCCGCTCGCCCGAGCGAACAGGTGCACCCGTGAGACGTCGACAGTGAGTCGGGCCCGGTCACCGACGGCCAGTCCGATCGGGCGGGGGCCACGCAGCGCGACGGCCTGACCATGGACGTCGCACCAGGCCACCTCCTCGCTGCCGAGGTTCTCGACCGTGGTCACGACACCTTCGATCTGCGCGGTCGACCCGGGTGATGCCGTCGATGCCTCGGCCGGGTGGGGCGGCTCGGCCGGGTGGGGCGGCTCGGCCGAGCCGGGCAACAGCGTCAGGTTCTCGGGTCGCAGACCGACGATGACGTCGCGGGGTTCGTCGAAGCCCGGCCACAGCGGGATGCGCAGCCCGTCCGCGCGGACCGCCAGCAGGTCGCCGTCGGCCTCCACCCGGGCCTCGATCAGGTTCATCGGCGGTGCGCCGAGGAAGCCGGCGACGAACACCGAGGCCGGCGTGTCGTAGACCTCGGTCGGGCTGCCCACCTGTTCCACGCGGCCGCCGTTGAGCAGGACCACGCGGGTCGCCATCGACATGGCCTCCACCTGGTCGTGGGTGACGTAGATGAAGGTCCGGCCCAGCCGGCGGTGCAGTCCGGCGAGCTCGGTGCGGGTCGCGGTGCGCAGTTTCGCGTCGAGGTTCGAGAGGGGTTCGTCCATGAGGAATGCCTGGGGGTCACGGACCAGCGCACGGCCGAGCGCCACCCGTTGGCGCTGCCCGCCGGACAGCTCACGGGGGCGCCGGTGGAGCAGCCCGCCGAGTTCGAGCTGGTCGGCGACCTCGCGGACGCGCCGGGCGATCTCCGCCTTGGGGCGGCGCGCGGCCCGCAGCGGAAACCCGATGTTGCGTTCGACCGTCAGGTGCGGGTACAGCGCGTAGCTCTGGAAGACCATGGCGAGGTCGCGCCGTCGGGCGGGGACATGGGTGATGTCGCGGTCGCCGAGCATGATGCGTCCCTCGCTCGGCTCCAGCAGGCCGGCGATCATGCGCAGCAGCGTGGTCTTCCCGCAGCCGCTCGGTCCCAGCAAAACGAGGAAGTCGCCGTCCGCCACGTCGAGGGAGACGTCGTCCACCGCACGGACGTTTCCGAAGCGCCTCGTGAGGCCCTCGATCCGGATTTCTGCCACCCAGCACCCCGTGTACGTCTGCTCCAGGAGCGCGCCTGCCTCCCGGTTCCTCGTTACAGAGGCAGCCTCGGGTACCGAGATGAATGGTCCATGACGGTCGGGAAACGAGGGACAGTCACTTACCGCAACGAATCTCCGGCCAAGCGCCTTGCCGGTGGGACGCTTTCGTAGCTGTCCGCGCGTCCCCTGACCCGACCGGTCATCGGTCAGAACTCGTAGGGATCGGCGGCTCCGAGGCCGGGATCCGCTGCGGGCCGCCGCGGGCCGTCCTCCGCCCGTACGGAGTGGCCCTGGACGTCCCGCATGATGGTTCCGGCCAGCAGCGGGTTGTCCGTGCGGCGCAGGCCGACCGCGAGTTGCAGGGCGTTGAGCAGCAGCAGGGAGGCCAGCCGGCTTGCGATCATGTCCGAGCTGATGGGCCAGTCGGGCGCCCCCACCACGAGGCTGATGTCGGCGATCTCGGCCAGGGGCCCGGCCGTGTAGCTGGTGATGCCGATGACGACGGCGCCCGCGGCCCGGGCCGCCTCCGCGGCCCGCAGACTCGGCTCGTTCGCTCCGCTGCTCGTGATGACCAGGCAGACGTCCGAGGGCGCGAGCAGGCGGGCGGTGAGTTCCTGGGCGATCGAGTCGCCCGGCGCCTCGGCCGGCCGGCCCATGCCCAGGAAGCGCAACGCCGCGTCCTGGGCGACCGGAGCCGATCCGCCGTTGCCGATGACGAGCAGCCGGTCGGCCCGGTCCAGCAGGTCCACGGCGGGCGCGAGACGGGACCGGTCCAGCGGGCCGAGCGCGTCGGCGAGCACCGCGGTCGCCGCGCCGAAGACGGTGTCCACCAGGCGCTCGACCGGGTCGGCGGCGTCCGTTCGGCCGATCTCACCGCGCAGCGCCGCGGCCCCGCTCTCCCGGGCGAGCTCGACGCGGAAATGCTGGAATCCGCGGAAGCCGAGATGTTGGCAGGCGCGCACCACCGTGGCCGTCGATGTTCCCGCGGCCTCCGCGAGCTGCGCAGCGGACCATTCGACCACGTCCCCCGGACGGGCCAGACACACTTCGGCCACCCGCTGCTCGCTCGGGAGCAGGCCTGGCAGGGCCGCGCGGATGGTGGCGAACAGCCCGCCCGGGCGGGCACCCGGCGGACCGGCGGAGGGGGTCACCATGCAGCGGTTCATACACGCTCAAGGTGACGGGCCGGGGTGCCGTCAGCTGCCGTGCCGTCAGCTGCCGTGCCGTCAGCGTGCCGCGCGGTGCCGTCAGCGTGCGGATAAACCGTGCGGATAATCAGTTCCGGGTCAGGCCGTCCGGAGGGCGTCGTGGACGATTGCGGCGACCTGCTCGGTCTCGATCAGAAACCCGTCGTGCCCGCGCCGCGAGTGGACGACGCGCAACGGCGCGCCGACACGCTCGGCGATGTACTCCTGCAGATGGAGGGGATAGAGCCGGTCGGAGTCGACCCCCGCGACGGTGAACGGCACCGGGCAGGACCGTAGCGCCGACGCGCGCCCCCCGCGCCCCCGGCCGACGTCCTGGGTCATCATCGCCCGGGTCAGTGCGACGTAAGTGCCGGCGTCGAACCGAGCGGCCAGCTTGCCGGCATGGTGGTCGAGGTAGGAGGCGACCTCGAACAACCCGTCGGGCCGGGTCCGATCCGCGAACCGCTCCTCCAGTTCGGCCTCGCTGCGATAGCTGATCTGGGCCACCCGCCGGGCCAGACCCATGCCGGCGTCCGGGCCGCGTCCGTCGGGCCGGCCGTGGTAGTCGCCGCCGTTCCAGGCCGGGTCGTCGGTGATCGCACGAAGCTGCACCGCGGACAACCCGATCTGCTCCGCCGTCGCAGCCGCGCCGCAGGCCAGGACCACGGCGTGGTCGACCCGGTCGGGATGGCCGACAGCCCACTCCAGGGCCCGCATGCCCCCCATCGAGCCGCCGACCACCGCGGCCCAGCGCCGGATGCCGAGCGCGTCGGCGACGGCGACCTCCACCGTGACCTGATCGGAGATCGTGATCTCGGGCCATCGGCCGCCCCAGGGTCGGCCGTCCGGCGCGGGACTGGCTGGCCCGGTCGTGCCCTGACAGCCGCCCAGCACATTCGGACAGACCACGAAGAGGCGATCGGTATCGAGGGCCCGCCCAGGCCCGATCAGGCCATCCCACCAGCCTGGGGTGGGATGGCCCGGCCCGGGCGGGCCGACGGCGTGACTGTCCCCGGTGAGCGCGTGCAGGACCAGCACCGCGTTGGTGGCCGCGGCGTCGAGGCGGCCCCACGTCTCGTAGGCCACCGTCACGCCGGGCAGGATGCCGCCGCGTTCCAGCTGCAGCGGTCCCGGCAGGTCGACGAACCGGCGCCGTCCCACCGGGTCGATCCCGGCGCGCCATGCCCCGGAGGCGGGCGGTGGCGTCGGTGGTGCCGGTTGGACCGTCGGTGGTACCGGTTGGACCGAAAGGGCCGCACCGGTGCCACGCGACTCAGCTCTTGGCCGCACGGAACCCGGCATCGAGGTCGGCCAGGATGTCGTCGATCCCCTCGATGCCGACCGACAGGCGGACGAGATCCGGGGTGACCCCGGTCGCGGTCTGCTCGGCCTCGGTGAGCTGGGAGTGCGTCGTCGTCGCGGGATGGATAATCAGTGAGCGGACGTCGCCGACGTTCGCCAGATGGCTGAACAGCTCGACCCCCTCGACGAACTTCTTCCCGGCCTCGGCGCCACCGACGATGCCGAAGGACAGGATCGCGCCAGCGCCGCGGGGGAGCACCTTCTGCGCCCGGGAGTACCACCGCGACGATGGCAGGCCCGGGTAGGCCACCCAGCTCACCTCGTCGCGCGCATCGAGCCACTCGGCGACCCGCAGGGCGTTCGCGGTGTGCCGCTCGATCCGCAGCGACAGCGTCTCCAGACCCTGGAGCAGCAGGAACGAGTTGAACGGGGAGATCGCCGGGCCGAGGTCGCGCAGTAGCTGCACTCGTGCCTTGGCGATGTACGAGCCGTGACCGAGCGCGTCCCAGTAGACCAGACCGTGGTAGCTCGGGTCGGGAGTGGTGAAGTTCGCGAACCGGCCGGAGGCGCCGAAGTCGAACCGGCCGCCGTCGACGATGACGCCGCCGATCGCGGTGCCGTGGCCGCCGATGAACTTCGTCGCCGAGTGGACGACGATGTCCGCGCCGTGCTCCAGCGGCCGGTACAGATAGGGCGTCGCGAGGGTGTTGTCAACGATGAGCGGGATCCCGTGCGCGTGGGCGACCTCGGAGATCCCGACGGTGTCGAGGACGTCGCCGCGGGGGTTGCCGATCGTTTCCCCGTAGAACGCCTTCGTGGTGGGCCGTACCGCCGCCCGCCACTCCTCGAGATCATCGGGATCGCCGACGAAGGAGACCTCGATGCCCAGCTTCGGCAGGGTGTAGTGGAACAGGTTGTACGTCCCGCCGTACAGGCTGGCCGAGGAGACCACGTGGTCGCCGGCCTCGGCCAGGTTCAGGATCGCCAGCGTCTCCGCGGCCTGCCCCGACGCCGCCGCGAGCGCCCCGATCCCACCTTCGAGGGCGGCGATGCGCTGCTCGAAGACGTCCTGAGTGGGGTTCATGATCCGGGTGTAGATGTTTCCGGGCTCACCGAGGGCGAACAGAGCGGCGGCATGGTCGGTGTCGCGGAAGACGTAGCTGGTGGTCTGGTAGATCGGCACGGCTCGGGCGCCGGTCGCCGGGTCCGGCTGGGCTCCCGCGTGGATCTGCTGGGTCTCGAACGACCAGCTCTCGGTGCTCATAGGGTGATCCTCCCCGGGTCGAAGTCGGTGTTCGGTGTCAGTGGTGTCGGCGGTGTTGGCGTGTCGGCGGTGCCGGCGTGTCGGCGGTGTACTGGGCGCCGGCCGTGGGGCGCTGGCCGGGCACCGATGCCTCTGCGACTAATCCGCGATGGACCAATCCGCGATGGCTGTCCTCGTCCGCGGTTCCTCACGGTTGCTCGCGCGGTGCGGCGGTGGACGGTCCGGCTGCCGAACCGGGCCGCTTCCCCGGGGCCCGGTCGGAATGCCTAAGATCGTGCGGTACGGAAAAGGTCAGGAGCCTGGACACAGCCCGTCGAAGGCGGCCGTGCGGGATGGGTGACCATCCGGTGTACCGATGTTCGGGCATCCCCCCGAACATCGCAGAGCGGCGCGCAACCGTCCCGGATATCCGGCATATGACCTCACGGTTTCGACGCTAGCAGCGTGTCGGGTCGTTGTCCGCGGCGGGTGCAGATTTTCCACCGGAGAAGTGAACAATCGCAGGCGCGGGATGGGCCCTGGACCGTGCTCGAGGCCGTGCCCCGGGCCTGCCGGGGGAGTCGAGGGCGGCCTGGGCGGGGTTCGGGGACAGTCCAGGCAGGCAGGCCGCCGGCCATACACGTGAAGCCGAGGGCGGCCGGGATCTTCGCGCAGGGCACGCACCAGCACGCCGGTCCTCATTTCCGCTACGACCACAGCACCTAGTTACGGCAATCGAACATGAGTTCGACATCGGGGGTTGTGTGATCTACGCTTGATCCATGACCATCACAGCCGGCCCGGCCCGCGGGCAGCATCTGGTGCCGTCGGGTTTGGCGGTAGTGGCCGAGCAGGTCGGCGGCCTGTTGGACGCGCCGGTGTGGTCGTTGTCGGATGCCGAGTTGTACGGCGCCCTGGACGACTGTTCGGTGGAGCTGGCCCGCCTGGCCGCGGTACGGCTCGCGCTGGTGCGGGAGGCCCACGGCCGGAACCTGGCCGTGCGGGAGGGGGCTACCAGCACCGCGGCGCTGCTGCGGGAACGGCTGCGGATCCGGCCGGGGGACGCCCATCGCCTGGTCGATCTGGCCCTGGCCGTGGACGGACCGCTGAGTGCCACCGGTGCGGCCCTGGCCGCCGACGCGATCACGGTCGAGCAGGCGGTCGAGGTCCGCACGACGATCCGTTCCCTTCCCCGCGATCTGGACGCGCAGGTGTACACGGCGGTGGAGGCATCCCTGCTGGAGCTGGCCCGGATGTTCGACCCCTGCCGGCCAGTGTCCTGCGCCGTCTGGCCTGTGACGCCACGGTCACCCGCGTCGTCTTCGATGCGGCGAGCGTCCCCCGCGACGTCGGACGGGCCCACCGCACCGCACCCGCGGACCTACGCCGCGCCGTCATCGCCCGAGACGTCTGCTGTTCATTCCCGGGGTGTGATCGGCCGCCGTCATGGTGCGAAGTTCACCACGTTCGTCATTGGATAGACGGTGGAAGAACCTCACTTGACAATCTGGTACTACTGTGTGGATATCATCACAGGCTCATCCACCATCACGGCTGGATCGTCCGAATCGGCCACGATCGCCGGCCCGAATTCATCCCTCCGCCCTGGGTCGACTCCGACCAGACACCCCGACGCAACCCCTACAGCCGACATACCTCCGATCTCCTCCGTGCGGCAACAGTTGCATAGACCGGCTCATAGCTGAAGGAAGGTCCGAATTTGAAGGCCCAGCTCAAAAACCTCCAGAATATCCTCGCTCACGCTGCCGTGAACGGCGCTGCACGACGAGCCTGTCGTCCGACTTCCCGGAGTGGCTCGCGTGGCGCCGTCGCCAGCACCACCTGGCCGCCAGGTGTGCGCCGCCGGCGGCTCCAGGGCTCGCGTACAGGAGTCTCCGGGAGAGGGCCGCCCAGACCGCCACCATGGTCAGCAGTCCGGTGACGGCTTCGCCCAGCGGCCGCGGCGCCGCGGCCACGGCGCCGAGCCCGGTGTGGCAGGCGGTGTGCTCGCCGTCCTCGAACTCGACGGACGCACGGCCCGGTTCCGGCTGGAGAAGACCGAGCCGGCAGGCACCCCCGGCGGCCTCGATCCGGTGCTGGTGGCGGATCTCGCGCCGGCGAGGTGATCCGTGGACGGGTCGGGGGGAGAAGGATCCGGGTACCTACTCGTTCCGTGTCCTGGTCCTGGTCCCCGGCGTCGACTGTGACGCCGACGTCGCCCTCGATGATGGATGTCCGACAGTCGTCACGGCCGTCCCCGGCGCGGGCCACTTGACCGTCGTCGTGGCCAGGTCACGGGGGTAGACGGTTCTGAATGTCGTACCGGTGGTCTGTTCGATCGCTGTTGCGGAAAGTGTGTTCTGGTGGGTTCCGTCGAAATGGACGCCGTTCCACGGCATGATGGTCGAACTCGCGGGTAGATTCAGGGCGGTCAACGCGGAGCGGACCAGTTCACGATCCGTACTGCCCGCGTCATCGATTGCCTGCGCGATCGTGGTCATGGCGGTGAAGGCCTCGGCCGCATTCTCGGTCATCGGCGCCCCGAAATCGTGCAGATAGCGGTCGATTACTCTCGCGGCCAGCGGATTGGCCCGGGCGATGGGCATCGACCAGGCGACCTGGCGGCTGACCCGATCGGCGAACTCGGGAACCGCGGCGAGTCGGGCGGCCTCCGCCGGGTCGCCGTACACGACAACCGCGGGCGGTATGTATCCACCATCCCGGAAAGTGTTTCCCAGAATTGCGCCCTGACCGGGAGAAATATTCGTCAGTACAATGTCGGGTGCAGTGGCTTGCAGGGCGCCGACAGTGGCGGCCAGACCGCCCGTACCCGGCTGGCCCGTACCCGGCTGGTAGGCCACGCTCGCCACGATCGGGTAACCGGTCTCCTCGGCGAACTCCGCCACGGTCGCCTGCATATCGAGGCCGGTGGCGTCGTTGGTGTAGAGCAGGGCGACGCGTCGGCGTTCCTGGCCCGGCTGCTCGGCGTCACGCAGCAGGGACAGGAAGGCGCCGCCGTAGTCGGCCGCGTCGGGTCCGATCCGGAAGAACCAGCTCAGCCCACGTTCGGTCAGCGCCGTCAGCGACGGGCCCCCGCTGACGAACGGGATCCGCAGGCGTTCGGCCCGCTGGCTGGCTTCCAGGGTGGCGTCGGGGGTGAACGCGCCGACGATGCCCACGACGCCGTGGTCGGTCGCCAAGCGTGACGTGGCGTCCGCGGTCTGGCGCGGATCGCTACTTGTATCCAATGTCACAACAGAAAGGTGGGCCCGGCCGGCTGGCCCCCAGAGGTCTCTGGTCCCGTCGCTCGCCCAGCTTTCGCCGGCGTTGATGAGACGGCTGGCGAGCTCTGCTCCGCGTTGTGCGTCACGCCCCGTCTCGGTATCGCCATGGGTCATGGGGGCGAGCAGTCCGATCTTGACCTCGCCGGAAACTCGGGCCGGCTCGGCTTTGCCACCGCCACCACAGGCGGCCAGCACGACCGCGGAGAGAAGCGCAAGGCCCGCGACCGTGCTTCGAAACCCGTGGATCATCGTGCTCCCGCATGCCCGGATCGGTGAGGAGTGAAAGCTGGCAGTGGCCAGCGGCGACACTAGTTGTTTGTCGGACAACAACCGCAGCCGGGCTGTCCAGCAGCGCGGGTGATTGACGGGGCCAATCGTCAGGCGGGCCTACTGGCGACCCCACCGGCGGCGACATCGGGCGCCCACATAGTCTTTGCCGGCCAAGGCATAGTCTTTGCCGGCCAGGGCCGGGACTGGCCTGGCGGGACAGTTCCAGAGGGCGATCCGAGAGGGCGAGAGGTACGGATCTCGTGGTCCAGCCGGGAAGAAGGCGGGTCGCGGCGGATGACCCGCCGGGCTCCTCTGCCGAGAGCCGGCATCGTGGCGCGGGCACACCCGGGGACCGGGAGCAGCCATCCCCGGTGCGGCGTCGGCGGCACTCGGCGGGGGCCGTGACCGTGACCGGGGCCCCCGCCGGGGCTACGACCGGGGCCCCCGCCGGGGCTACGACC
>NZ_CDWWXA010000105.1:11541-17479 GCF_977971845.1 Frankia sp. CeCAU1
GGGGCCCCCGCCGTGGCTACGACCGGGGCGGGGGAGTTCCGATCGCGTCCGTGGCGGCGACCGCGCCTGCACGACCTCCCCGTGCGCGGGAAGCTCTTCGCGGCCTTGGCGGTGCCCATGGCGGCCTTCCTGGCGGTAGCGATTCTCGCCGGCGTGACCTGGCTGTCCGACGCGGCCAGCTACGGTCACGGGGTGACCGCGGCGAGGCTCGGCCGGGATGTGACCGCGGCGGTGCACGAGATGCAGCTCGAACGGGATCTCGCCGCGGGCTTCATCATGAGCGGGCGTGGCGCCGCCCCGACCAGCAGGGCGCTGGCCGACCGGCTGAACACCGAGCAGCGTGTCGTGGACAAGGTGCTAACCCGTTTCCAGGCCTCGCTGGGGTCCTCCTCCGGCCGTCTCGGCCGAGGGGCCTCCCCGCTGTCCGTGCGGGTGCGGCAGAGCATCGCCGCACTACCCGCGCTGCGTCAGGCCGTCCGGGGCGGGAAGCTGCCCATCGGCGCGATCCTGAGTGAGTACTCGACCACGATCAGCCGCCTGCTCGCCTTCGACCGCCGGATCGGGCAGGACCGGGACGACGACGAGCTCCGCTACGCCACCACGGTCCTCAATGACCTGTCGACCATCAAGGAGATCAACTCCCAGATCCGCGGTCAGCTCTACGCTGCGGCCCTCACCGGCCGGTTCGACTTCGGCGCTGCCGAACGGATGTCCGGTCTCCTCGCCGAGGAGCAGACGGCCCAGGACGCGTTCCGCGCCGCAGCCCGACCCAGCGACCGGACCCGCTATGATCAGATCGTCAACGGTCAGGCGGTGCTGACGGTCAAGCGCACCTCCGACCGTGCCATCCAGCGTCAGCGGCTGCCCGACCTCGGCATCGATCCCGACCAGTGGTTCGCGGCCAGCACCACCCACATCGAGCTACTGCGCACCGTCGAGACCGGACTGCTCGACGGCGTCATCGGGTCCGCGAGCGACCTGCGCTCCACCGCCTGGGAGCGAACCGCCATCCTCGGCGCGCTGATTATCACTATCATGGCCGGTGCGATCGTGTGGACGCTGGCGATCGCGCGCACGATGACCGGCCCCCTGCGCAGGCTGCGGACGGGCGCTCTCGACGTCGCCCACGAGCGCCTTCCCCGCCTGATCGAGCAGCTGCAAACCGCGTACCCGGACCAGGTCGACACGACGATCCGGTCCATCGCCGTCGACTCCCGCGACGAGATCGGCGAGGTCGCGCGCACCTTCGACGAGCTGCAGCACGAGGCGGTGCGGCTGGCCACCGAACAGGCCGGCCTGCGGCGCAACGTCAACACCCTGTTCCTGAGCCTGTCCCGGCGCAGCCAGAGCCTCATCGAACGGCAGATCGCGCTCATCGACCGGCTGGAGGCCAGCGAGGAGAACCCCCTCCAGCTGGAGAACCTGTTCAAGCTCGACCACCTGGCGACCCGGATGCGTCGCAACAGCGAGAACCTGCTCGTGCTCGCGGGGGCCGGCCCGGGCCGCCGCCGGGCGGGTCCGGTACCGCTGGGTGACGTGCTGCAGGCCGCAATCGGCGAGATCGAGCAGTACGAACGGATCCAGATCATCGAGGTGCCGGAGGTGCAGGTTGCCGCCGACTCCGTCAACCACGTCGTCCACCTCGTCGCCGAGCTGCTGGAGAACGCCGCCCAGTTCTCCCCGCCATACCTCGCGGTCGACCTCGCGGCGTCCCGCCTTGACGACGGCGGACTGCTCATCATCATCGACGACGCCGGCCTCGGGATGTCGGAGAAGGAGCTGACCGCAGCCAACCAGCGGCTGGCCGAGCCTCCGGTGTTCGACTTCTCGATCGCCCAACGCCTCGGCCTGTTCGTCGTGGCCCGTCTGGCGGCGCGGCACGACATCGCGGTGCGGCTGGCACGCTCGGATACCGGCGGGGTTCGCGCGCTCGTCCATCTGCCCGCCGTGCTGCTCGTCGCGGGCAGCGCGTCTCATGGCAGCGCGTCTCATGGCAACGGCCTGGCGGCTCCCGGCCTGGCGGGGCCCGGTGCGACGGGCCTGAACGGTTACGGGCCTGCGGGGCCTGCGGGGTCGCTCGGCGGTCCCGATACGCCGCCGGCCGCTCTCGGCTCCTACACCTCCTACACACCGACCGAGGAGTGGTTCCGGCCGCGCGGTGTCGATCTCGACGTCGTTGACGAGCTTGCCGACGACGCCGACCTGCCCACCGCGGCCGAGGCGGGTGGCGGGTCGCGTCCGGGCGCCGCCACGGGATCGGAGAGCGGGGCCGCCCTGCCTCCGATAGAGGAGGCGGTGGCCGCGCTCCGTCGTCGGCGCGAGCGTGGGGCGGACAGAAGGATGCGCGCCGCCGCGGTGCGGTCGCCCGAGCCCTCCGAGGTCCCCGGGACCTCCGAGGTCCCCGAGCAGAAGTTCAACTGGTTCACGCGAGATCCGGCACCGTCGCGTTCCGCGGAGCGCATCCCGCCCGCGCCCCTTGAGCCGCCCGCGCCCCTTGAGCCCTCAGCGGCCGGTGGGGCGGCACGGTCAGGCGGGGCGATAACCGTCGGTGGGGCACCGGGCTCGGGCGAAGCGGCGGTGAGTGACCACCCCCCCATCGGGCCAGACGGTCCCAGGACCCCCTCCGGGCTGCCGATCCGCGCCCCGAAGACCCACGGGCTCCTCGGCCCGGACCCGTTGGGCACGCCCCCGTCCAGGTCCGCGACCGCTCGCCCCCCCGCTGCCGGTCCCGACCTTTCCGGCCCGGCAGCGGCGCTCACGCCGGCCCCGGAGCGGCAGACGGTGGCGCCCGAACGGATCCGCGGCCGCCTGAGCCGACTGTACGAAGGCGTTCACCATGCTCGTGGTGTCAAGGGAGACCCCTGACGAGCCTGGCTGCGACGGATGACCATCCGCACCCTTCCTGCCTGCGCGCGGACACCGCACCGCCTGATTCGCACCGCCTGATTCGCACCGCCTGATTCGCACCGCCTGATTCGCATAGTCTGGAGGACACGTGACCCGCGCGGATCCCGAGCATCCCTCGCTCGACTGGCTCGTCAACAACTTCGTCGACTTCGTGCCCGGCGTGGCCAATGCGATCGTCGCGTCCTCGGACGGGCATCTCCTCGCCGTCTGCACTGGTTTCCCGCGGGAGCGGGCGGAACGGCTGGGTTCTCTCGCGTCCGGTCTGTTCAGCCTGACCCTGGCCGCCGCCGACTTCGTGGACGGCGGCCAGGTCACCCAGACCATCGTCGAGATGGCCCAGGGTTCGCTGCTGCTCATGGCAGTCGGGGAGGGGTCCTATCTGGCCGTGCTCGCCACCAACACCTGCGATATCGGGCTCGTAGGGTACGAGATGACGGTGCTCGTCGCCCGGACCCGGGAGGCGCTCACCCCGGCCCGCCGCGAAAGTGTGTGACCAGGTGTCCACCAGGTGACATCCCCCATGACCCCATACCCCCATGACCAGGTGATCAGGTGATCACGTGAACGGGGACGCGGTGGAGCCGTCGGGCGAGCTTGTGCGGCCGTACACGGCGACCCGCGGCCGGGCGCGCCCGTCCCGTCTGCTGGCGCTTGAGGCCATGGTGACCACGACACCGCTCGGCCGCGGGCGGCTGTCCGTCCTGCTTCTCGAACAGAAGTCGATCGTCGCGATGTGCGTGCATCCTCAGTCGGTGATCGAGATCGCGGCCGAGCTGCGTTTGCCCGTGGGCGTCGTCCGCGTGCTCGTCGCCGACGCGGCGGCGGACCGCCTGGTAGAGATCTCCCAGCTCACCATGCCGACGGGAGCCCCGCAGCTCGAGTTGCTCGACCGGGTACTCGCCGGCCTGCGTCGCATCTGAGACGGCGCGCTCTGAGACGGCGCGCTCTGAGACGGCGCGCTCTGAGACGGCGCGGCATTCCGCGCCGCTGGGCTGGACAGAGCATTGAGCTTACGTGAAGCTTCGGATCGCGCTCATTCTGTCACGTCGCCTCAGAGGGACGATCGATATGATCCAAAAGCTGATGCCTCCCGTGTCCCGCCATCCGCTCACCCGCGCGCTCGTCACACGTACCCCCCTCGCCCGGGGGATCATCGATCGCTTCGTCGCCGGCCCGTCCGATACGGACGCGATCGCCGCGGTAGCCGGACTTGCGGACCTCGGCCTCCTGGCGACGGTGGATCTGCTCGGTGAGGACATCACCCGTGCGCAGGACGCGGCCGACACTCTGCTGGCCTACCTCGGGCTGCTCGACCTCGCCGACCGCGCGGGGATCGCCGCCGGTCTCGACGTCTCGGTGAAGCTGTCCGCGCTCGGTCAGGCCGTGCCCCGCGACGGCCGCAAGCTGTCGTACGAGAACGCCGCCGAGCTCTGCGCGCGGGCAGCGGCGGCGAACGCGACGGTCACCCTGGACATGGAGGATCACACCACCACGGACTCGACGTTGGACACCCTGGTGGAGCTGCGTCGCGACTTCCCCTTCGTCGGCGCCGTCCTGCAGGCGCAGCTTCTGCGCACCGAGACGGACTGCCGTGACCTCGCCACCGCCGGATCACGGGTGCGGCTATGCAAGGGCGCCTACCGCGAACCGTCCGCCGTGGCCTACCAGGGACGTCCGGCCGTCGCCGCCGCGTACGCCCGCTGTCTGGGAATCCTGCTCACCGGATCGGGCTATCCCATGATTGCCACTCACGATCCCGCCCTCCTGAACCTCGCCGGCCGGTTCGCCGAGCACGTGGGACGCCTGCCCGCGACCTTCGAATACCAGTTGCTGTACGGGGTACGCCCGGTCGAGCAGCGGCGGTTGGCGTCGACCGGGGCCACGGTGCGGGTGTATGTGCCCTACGGGGCGGACTGCGTGCCGTACCTGACCCGGCGGCTGGTGGAGAGACCCACGAACCTGCTGCTTGCCGCCCGCGCGCTCCGGAGTCGGGCCTGAGACGCGGCGGGCCTGGGACGCGGCGGGCCTGGGATTATGGGCGGGCCTGGGAGATTATGGGCCGGCTGAGACGCGGGCTGGTTGGACGGGGGACGGTTGGACGGGGGACGGAGCGTGCGAGGGGACGAAGCAGCGCGCGTGGCGACCGGACCGGTGACGGTTCCGGTCGCGCGTAACGAACCGACCCGTTCCTACGCCCCGGGTAACCCGGAACGTGCCAGTCTGCGGCGGGCCCTGCTCCGGCTGGGCGGTGAGCACATCGAGCTGACTAACACGATCGGGGGACACCAGCATCTCGGCGGCGGCCCGGCCCGCGACGTCGTGCAGCCTCATGCATACCGGCGGGTGCTCGGAACGCTGCGAGAGAGCACCCACGCGGACGCGGCCGCGGCGGTCGCCGCGGCGAAGAAGGCCGCCCCCGGCTGGCGGGATCTGGGTTTCGCGGGACGGGCCGCGGTGCTCCTGCGCGCCGCGGAGGCGCTCGCCGGCCCGTGGCGGGACACGCTGAACGCGGCCACCATGCTGGGCCAGTCGAAGACCTGCCAACAGGCGGAGATCGACGCCGCCTGCGAGCTGATCGACTTCTGGCGGTTCAACGTGATGTTCGCCGCCGAGTTGCTGGCCGACGTGCCGGCCAGCGGGATCGGGGAATGGAACCGGCTGGATCTGCGTCCACTGGAGGGATTCGTCTACGCGGTCAGTCCGTTCAACTTCACCGCCATCGCCGGGAACCTGGCGACCGCGCCGGCGTTGATGGGGAACACTGTTGTCTGGAAGCCGGCTCCCACGCAGGCGTTCGCCGCGCATTTCCTGATGCGGCTGCTGGAATCGGCGGGGTTGCCGCCCGGCGTCATCAACCTCGTCGGCGGTTCGGGTGAACCGGTCAGCGACGTGGTGTTCTCCGACCCGGATCTGGCCGGCGTTCATTTCACCGGTTCTCCCGCCGTCTTCGCCCGGCTGTGGCGGGCGGTCGGCGAGAATCTGGACGGCTACCGTTCCTATCCGCGGATCGTCGGGGAGACCGGTGGCAAGG
>NZ_CDWWXA010000106.1:0-16981 GCF_977971845.1 Frankia sp. CeCAU1
GACCCAGACACCACCCCCCAGGGTCACCCCCTCGCCGAGCCGGACGGCGCCAGCCTCTCCAGGGGGCACAACGCCGCCCGTCGTTTCGACGACGGCACCGGCGCCGACCGGAACCACCACCTTCGTTCCCTGACGACCCGGTCGAGGGACGGCTCGGGGAGCGGGCCGGCACCGGACGGCGCCGGAACCGGGGGGCGTCCCAGTGCCGCCTGTGGCCGAGTTCACCCGGACGCGCCCGGCCCGAACATGCCCTCCACCAGGCCCGGCACTAGCATCTGGGTGAGATGCGCCATCGTCTCGACGATGTGTCGGGTCGCCAGAGCGCCCCCAGACATGACCTTTCCGGCCCATCGGCTGGGCCGATCCGGAGGAGCTTTCATTGCCGAAGGCACCAGCGGGCACGCTGTACCGCGGTCGAGAGGGTATGTGGTCCTGGGTGGCCCACCGGATCACCGGTGTCCTGGTCTTCTTCTTCCTCTTCGCCCACGTGCTCGACACCGCTCTCGTCCGGGTCTCCCCCACGTCGTACAACGAGGTGATCGAGGTCTACAAGAGCCCGATCGTCAACCTGCTCGAGGTCGGCCTGGTCGCGGCGGTGCTGTACCACGCCCTCAACGGCATCCGGATCATGTTGATCGACTTCTGGGAGTCCGGCCCGAGATACCAGAAGCAGATGCTGTACGTCGAGCTCGTCATCTTCGTCGTGCTGCTGGTTGCGGCCGCCTCCCGAATGCTGCTGCACACCTTCGAGACGTTGTTCGGGAGCACGACCTGATGACGACCGCTCCCCCCGGTGGCCCGGCGGGCCCGCGCGCGCCGGAGCTCGTCGCGCCCCGCACCCCCGGGCTCTCCCGCCGACGGGGGAAGCCGGGCAGCGCCAAGGCGCGCACCAACTTCGAGCTCTACGCCTGGGTATTCATGCGGGTCAGCGGCCTGCTGTTGTTCTTTCTGGTACTCGGTCACCTGTTCATCATGAACATCCTCGACGACGGGGTGCAGCGGGTGAACTTCGGGTTCGTCGCCGGCCGCTGGGCGTCACCGTTCTGGCGCACCTGGGACCTGGTGATGCTGCTCCTGGCGGAGCTGCACGGCACCAACGGCCTGCGCACGATCATCAACGACTACGCCGGGCGGCCCCAGACCCGGTTCTGGCTGAAGACGCTGCTCTATACCTCGGCGTTCCTGGTCGTCGCCCTCGGCACCCTCGTCATCTTCACCTTCGATCCCGACATCTGAACGCGCCGGTGATCCCGTGACCCCAGCATCGGACGGATGGAGGTAGGCGTGCAGGTCCACAGGTACGACGCAGTCATCGTCGGTGCGGGTGGAGCCGGCATGCGTGCCGCCATCGAGGCGGGCACCCGCTGCCGGACCGCCGTGCTCACCAAGCTCTATCCCACCCGCTCGCACACCGGCGCGGCGCAGGGCGGCATGTGTGCCGCCCTGGCCAACGTCGAGGAGGACAACTGGGAGTGGCACACCTTCGACACGATCAAGGGCGGTGACTACCTGGTCGACCAGGATGCCGCGGAAATCATGGCGAAGGAGGCCATCGACGCTGTCCTCGCCCTGGAGAAGATGGGGCTGCCGTTCAACCGGACGCCCGAGGGTCGCATCGACCAGCGCCGGTTCGGCGGCCATACCCGCGACCACGGCAAGGCCCCGGTGCGCCGCTCCTGCTACGCGGCGGACCGCACCGGGCACATGATCCTGCAGACGCTGTACCAGCAGTGCGTCAAGCACGACATCGAGTTCTTCAACGAGTTCTACGTCCTCGACCTGCTACTACAGAAGGGCGCGGCGGCCGGGGTGGTCGCCTACGAGCTGAAGACCGGAGAGATCCACATCTTCCAGGCCAAGTCGGTGGTGTTCGCCACCGGCGGTTTCGGCAAGGTCTTCAAGGTCACCTCCAACGCGCACACGCTGACCGGTGACGGAATGGGTCTGGCGTTCCGGCGGGGCATCCCGCTGGAGGACATGGAGTTCTTCCAGTTTCATCCGACCGGCATCTGGAAGATGGGGATTCTCCTCACCGAGGGTGCCCGCGGCGAGGGCGGAATCCTACGCAACAAGGACGGCGAACGCTTCATGGAGCGCTACGCCCCGACCATCAAGGACCTTGCGCCACGCGACATGGTGGCTCGCGCCATCTACACCGAGATCCGTGCCGGCCGCGGCTGCGGCCCGGACGCCGACCACGTCTACCTTGACCTCACCCACCTGCCGCCGGAGCACCTCGACGCAAAGCTGCCCGACATCACCGAGTTCGCTCGGACCTATCTCGGCATCGAACCGTACAACGACCCGATCCCGATCCAGCCGACGGCGCACTACGCGATGGGCGGCATCCCGACCAACGTGGACGCGCAGGTGCTCGCGGACAACGACACGGTCGTGCCCGGTCTGTACGCGGCAGGCGAGGTGGCGTGCGTGTCCGTGCATGGCGCGAACCGGCTGGGCACCAACTCGCTGCTCGACATCAACGTATTCGGCCGGCGGGCTGGCATCGCCGCCGCCGCGTACGCGAACGCGAACGCACAGCACGTCGACCTCCCGGAGAACCCGGCGTCGTTCGTCGAGGACCTGCTCGGGCGCCTGCGCGCGGGCGCCGGAACCGAGAACGCGGCCGCGATCCGGCGCGAACTACAGGAGTCGATGGACGTCAAGGCCTCGGTGTACCGGACGGAGGCGACGCTCAAGCAGGCACTGAGCGACATCTCCGGCCTCAAGACGCGTTACCAGCGGGTGGGCGTGTCCGACCGGGGGCGTCGCTACAACACCGAACTACTCGAAGCGGTGGAGCTCGGCTTCCTGCTGGACCTCGCCGAGGTCCTGGTCGTCGGGGCGCTGGCCCGCAACGAGTCCCGCGGCGGCCACTCCCGTGAGGACTACCCGAACCGGGACGACGTCAACTTCATGCGCCACACGATGGCCTACCGGTCGGGGCCGCTGGTGGCCGCCTCGCCGGAGGCGGAGATCCGCCTGGACTACAAGCCGGTTGTCATGACCCGCTACCAGCCGATGGAGCGCAAGTACTGATGACAGTCACCCTCAAGATCCGTCGCTACGACCCGGAGACGGTCGACGAGGCGCACTGGGAGAGCTACCAGGTGCCGTTCGATCCGAGCGACCGGCTGCTCGACGCAATCATGTGGGTCAAGTGGAACCTCGACGGGACGCTCGCCTTCCGCCGGTCCTGCGCGCACGGGGTGTGCGGCTCGGATGCGATGCGGGTCAACGGCGCCAACCGCCTCGCCTGCAAGGTGCTGGTGAAGGACCTCGGCTCGGAGATCACCATCGAACCGATCAAAGGTCTGCCGGTGGAGAAGGACCTCATCGTCGACATGGAACCGTTCTTCGACGCGTTCCGGGCAGTGAAGCCCTACCTGATCACGGACGACCACGAGCCGACCCGCGAGCGGCTGCAGTCCACCGAGGACCGGGCCCGCTTCGACGACACGACCAAGTGCATCATGTGCGCGGCGTGCACCACCGCGTGCCCGGTGTTCTGGACCGACGGCGACTACTTCGGCCCGCAGGCGATCGTCGCGGCCCACCGGTTCATCTTCGACAGCCGTGACTCCGGTACCGACGAGCGCCTGGAGATCCTCAACGAACGCGAGGGGGTCTGGCGTTGCCGGACCACCTTCAACTGCACCGACGCCTGTCCACGCGGCATCCAGGTGACCAAGGCCATCCAGGAAGTCAAGCGGGCGCTGTTGTTCCGCCGCGTCTGAGCCTTCCTCCCGGCCGGTCATGCGGTGTCCACCGCGAGCGCGAACGGCAGCACCGACGGCGCTCCGGCCTGCCGGAGCAGGCGAGCGGCGACCGTCATCGTCCAGCCGGTGACGATCCGATCATCGACGAGCAGCACCGGGCCGCCGAGCTCGCCCAGGGCGGCGGCAAGGGCCGGGGAGACCGTGAACGCATCCCACAGGCCGGCGAGCCGGTGCGCGCTGTTGTGCACCTGCCCGGTGTGCGGCCCGTCGGCGACCCGGTCGAGCTGCCCCAGCAGCGGCAGGCGTCCGATGGTGGAAATGCGCTCGGCGAGGCTCGCGATGAGCCGGGGCCGGCTGCGGGACGCGATCGACACGACGGCCACCGGCCGCCGCTGCCATCCCCAACCGGCGAGCGTTGCGACCACCGCCTCGACGAGATCACCGGGAAGCGGGCCGTCGAGGGCGCCGGGCACAGCGGAGCCGGGCACAGCGGAGCCGGGCACAGCGGAGCCGGGCACAGCGGAGCCGGGCACAGCGAGGGTGGCAGACGTGAACATCGGGCGCAGCCGGTTGCCCCAGCCCACATCGCTGAGTCGGGCAAGCGCCCGCCCGGGCTCGGCAGCGGCCGACGCCGGGATACGCCCGGCCAGGTCGACCCCGAGCCGGCCCATCCCAGTCGGCCACATCCGCCGCGGTTCGACCGGGACGCCCGCCCGGTGCAGCTCATCCCGGGCCCGCGTCCGCGAGGACTCCGAGACCGCGGACGACCACGACCGACCGGTGCACCGGTCACACCGCCGGCAGGCCGCCGCGTGGGGATCGTCGAGCTGCCGGCGCAGGAACTCCATCCGGCAGCCGGTCGCCACGATGTAGTCGAGCATCGCCTGCTGCTCCCGAGACCGCGCCGCGGCGACACGCCGGTAACGCTCCTCGTCGTACGACCAGGGCTCACCGGTACTCACCCAGCCGCCCCTGACTCGCCGGACCGTCCCGTCGGTGTCGAGGACCTTCAGCATCTGGTCGAGTCGGCTGGGACCGAGGTCGACGGACGCGAGCAACGCCTGGGTCGACAGCGGCCGATCGGCGCCCGCGAGCACTCCGAGCACCCGGCGGACGACGTGCTCCGGCGGAAAAGAGGTGTCCGCGAAGTAGCGCCAGATGTCCCGGTCCTCAGCCGCCGGGAGGAGCACGACCTCGGCCGTGTCGAGCGCCCGGCCGGCCCGGCCGATCTGCTGGTAGTAGGAGATCGGCGACGACGGAGCTCCGAGGTGGACGACGAAGCCGAGGTCCGGCTTGTCGAAGCCCATTCCGAGCGCGCTGGTGGCGATCAGCGCCTTGACCCGGTTCGCGAGCAGATCCTCCTCGGCGACGATGCGCTCGGCCGCCTCGATGCCACCGTGATAGGTGGCGACGGCATGACCCTGACCGCGCAGAAAGATGGTCAGCTCCTCCGCCGCCGCCTTCGTCAGCGTGTAGACGATCCCCGATCCGGGCAGCTCGCCGAGATGGTCGGCGAGCCAGCCGAACCGGTGCTCGGCCTGCGGCAGCGACACGACCGCGAGCCGCAGGCTCTCCCGATCGAGACTCCCGCGTAGCACCAACGTCCCGGCGGACGCCGGGCCGGCGGGAGCGGAGGTTCCGAGCTGCTCACTGACGTCCTCGACCACGCGGGTGTTGGCGGTGGCCGTCGTGGCCAGCACCGGGACCCGCGGACGCAGCTCGGCGACGAGGGTGCGCAGCCGCCGGTAGTCGGGCCGGAAGTCGTGCCCCCAGTCGGAGATGCAGTGCGCCTCGTCGATGACGAGCAACCCGGTGGTGGCTGCGAGCTCGGGCAGGTAGTCGTCCCGGAAGGTCGGATTGTTCAGCCGCTCCGGCCCGACGAGCAGCACGTCGAGCTCGCCCGACCGCAACGCCGCGTAGACCTCGTCCCACTCGGTCACGTTGCCGGAGTGAATCTCGCCGGCGCGGATGCCCAGCCTCGCCGCGGCCGCCGCCTGGTTGCGGATGAGCGCGAGCAACGGGGAGACGATCACCGTCGGAGCAGCGCGTCCCGCTGCGCCGCGGAGCAGTGCCGTGGCGAGGAAGTACACCGCCGACTTGCCCCAACCGGTGCGCTGGACGAGCAGCACCCGGCGCCGGTGGGTCACGAGCGCGTCGATGGCCTGCCACTGGTCCTCGCGCAGCGCCGCGGCCGGCCCGGCAAGCGCCCGCAGCAGCTCCTCCGCGCGCTCCCGCAGCCCACCGGGCCCCGGGTCCGCCGGGTCCGCCGGGTCCGCCAGGCCCGCCGGGAACATCGGGCCCGCCGGGAACATCGGGCCCGGCCAGGCCTCCGCCCGATCCGGGGCATGCGCGACCGGCGACGCCGGGCCGGAAGCCCCCGGAAGCGCGGAGGTCGTCTCGTCTGCTGCCATGAGAGGTGTCTACCCGATGCCACCGACAAGATCGGATCGTCCCAGGTCACAGCGGGACGGAGTCACCGTGACGGCTCGGCAGATACCCGATCACGGTAGGCTTCGCCCGGCATGACCGGACAGTGCCTGTCGCCGGGTTCCACCGGTTCGTGCGGCCGGCTGCGGCACCCCCTTCCAGCCGCTCCAGGTAGGGCGCCTGACCACGCTGACTGACCCGGCGACTCGCCCACGACTCAGGAGTGCGTACACATGAGCGAACGGCTGGACGGCACCGTTGCCCTGGTGACCGGTGCGAGCAGCGGCATCGGTGAGGCGACCGCCCGCGAGCTGGCCCGGCACGGCGCCGCGATGGCGCTGGTCGCGCGGCGCGGCGACCGGCTCGAGCGCCTCGCCGCCGACATCACCGGCGCCGGCGGCACCGCCCTCCCCCTCCCGCTGGACATCACCGACCAGGCCCAGGCCGCCGACGCGGTGAAGCGCACCGTGGCGGAGCTCGGCCGGCTCGATACCGTCGTCAACAACGCCGGTATCATGCTGCCCGGGCCGATCCTCGACGCGCCGACCGAGGAGTGGGACCGGATGGTGGCCCTGAACCTGCAGGGCCTGCTGTACGTCACCCATGCGGCGCTGCCGCATCTGCTCACTGCCGCGGACGGCGGCCCCCGCCAGGTCGCGGACCTGGTGAACATCAGCTCGGTGGCGGGACGGCACGCCACCATGGGCGCCGGCATCTACAACCTCACCAAGTTCGGGGTGAACGCGTTCACCGAGTCGCTGCGCCAAGAGGTCACCGCCCGGCACGTGCGCGTCTCGGTGGTCGAACCGGGCTCCGTCGAGACCGAGCTGAGGTCCCATATCCGCGAGGAGATCCGGAATATCGTCATGCGCCGCATCGCCGACATCGAGCCGATGCAGTCCGAGGACATCGCGGACGCCGTCGCCTACATCGTCACCCGGCCGCGGCGGGTCGCGATCAACGAACTGCTCATGCGGCCCACCGAGCAGGTCGGCTGACACCGCGTCGCGCGGGAACCCCTGGCGCCGGACTGGTCGGGCGTGTCCCGGATTTTCCGGGATGCGCCGCTCCGCGCCCCGGAGTGGGCCCACGCGCTCAATCACCCAATTGGGACTCGGTGCGACCACACACGACGATCAACGCGAAGCACCCGCGCAGGTCGGCCCCTGTTTCCCAACGCCAGGAGAATCACACGGCGTAGAGCCGATCATGACACGGAGCGGTTTCGAAGACTACCGCCGCTTTCGGCATGTCAACGACCCGAATTGATCAGCCGCCTGGATGAGGCATCATCACCGGTATCGCCATGGCGGACGGCGCGTGCGCCGCGGATGCCCAGCCAGCCGACGACGGAGCCGATGGCGAGGGAAGCGACAGTCAGGACCAGGTGGACCGTGAAGAAGCCAGTCGGGCCGTCGTCCCAGGAACGATCATCCTTCCACACGTTCCGCAGGAAATTTGGCCAGATGGCCCACGTCCAGACGCCGACTGCGATCAAGAACCAGGACGCACGCTTTGAGAGGGTCACCCCTCCAGCTTGCACCCGGGATCCCGTCGGGCTCAGGTGAGCAACATCCTAAGCTCCTCCGCCTCGATGCGCGCCTGGCGCAGAACAGAGGCGAGAGTGCCCGTCGCCAGCTCCCGGTGGAGCGGCACGATCACAACCCGAGCGCTCTCCTTGTGCCGCAGCTTGCAGTGCGAGCCACGAGTAGCGACCTCCTCGAAGCCGGCACGCCCCAGAGCCTTCACCACCTTCGCCCCGGAGATCCGAGGCAGCGCGGGTGTCACGCCGACAGGCGGATGTCCAGCGGAGCGACGATGGGACCGTCCGCGGCGGTCACGGGGAACGGCTGGTCCTCGAAGTACAGCTCCAGCGCCTCGCGAAGATTCGCCAGCGACTCCTCGACGCTGGCTCCCTGGCTGGTCACCTCGACCTCCAAAGCCCGCGCCACATACCAGTCACCCTCGTGCGTGACGACAGCCGTCAGCCGCGCCGCTCGCTCCATGGAGATCAGCCTAGCCGTCCCTGCCACACCTGGCGAAGCGCTCACCGCCGCCTCCTCGACATGATCAACCAGTCCCCTGTCGACCATACGAGCAGAAGCCATCTCCAACGGCCCGAGTACACACGAGAGGCACGAGGCCACCCCCGACTCGCTGGAATACCTAGGTCATAAATGAATGCTCTACAAATTCGGCCAGATCGCCCACGTCCACACACCCACCGCGATCAAGAACCAGGACGCACGCTTTGAGAGGGTCACCCCTCCAGCTTCGCACCCGCGCCACGCGGACGAGCCGACCGAGACCCGTCACACAGCGTGTAGCTGAACACAACCCACGAGCACCACGCTGCCGCGATCTCGTGACCTGTCTCATGGCCACCACCTCAAGACCACCATGATCACCTTATGCTGAAGCGCGAGAGGAGGTGGCCCGTGCACTTCACCCGCATCACAGTGAACCCGGCACAGATGGGCGGGGTCCCCTGCATCCGTGGGTTGCGCATCCCGGTAGCAACGGTCGTCGGAATGATCGCGGACGGCACGTCCGCCACCGAGGTCATCACCGAACTGCCGGACCTTGACATGGACGACATCCGCGAGGCACTCCGCTTCGCCGCCGAAGCCGTCCGCGAGCAGCAGCTTCCGCTGATCATCCCAGCCTGACCAACGTGCGCTTCCTGCTCGACAACAACCTGTCGAACACTCTCGCGACCGGCCTGCGCGAGGCTGGGCACGACGTTCTCCATGTTCGAGACGTCAGACTCGGCGCGGCCGACGACATCACCGTCCTCGGCTTCGCGCGAGACGAGCGAAGGATTCTGATCTCGGCCGACACCGACTTCGGCGGCATCCTCGCCCGGACCGGACTCGACGGCCCTTCCGTGCTCCGTCATAGTTGGTAAAGCAAGACACACCCAGCGGGAATCGCGACCACGGCACGGACAGTCGCGCTGCGAGGTCGATCGGACAACCCGGCCCGGAGGGGCCGGCCGACGAAGAACCACGATCCGACGACCATGGCCTTCGACGTCCCGCGGCTCACGCCCGCAGGTGCTGGAGCGGCCCGGCGAAGGTCCGCATCACCTCGCTGAACGTCGTGTCGGGACGGTAGGCGGGCGGCTGGACCGATTCCCCGGCCCCGCTGCGGGCCGCTCCGAACCGCATGGTCCACAGCATCGTCTCGGCCACCGGGAGGGTGGCCACGACCGCGTCGTTCTCATCCTCCAGCTGGCCCGTCAGCCAGGAGACGCGGTCCGACTGCAGCGCGCAGACATAGATCACCTCGCCGGCCGCGTTGCCCGGGGCCGCACGCAGCCGCGCAGCCTGGTCCCCGGCGGCCAAGGCCTCGCCCAGCCGGTCGGCGACCAGCTGACGTTCCCACAGTTGCGCATCCTGGGCGATCCGGACGGCGACGCCACCGCACAGCCTCCGCTCGACGTGGATCTGCGCATCGATCTCGGTGGCCTCACCGAAGTACCACGCGAGGACGTCGGGCAACGCGGCCCGCAGCTCCGCGGCGGACGGCTGGGCCATCGCCAGCCCCGGGCACTGCGGGGACCAGGCCGACCACGAAGGCCCGTCATGCCGCACGATCAACGAGACGGGCCTACCCACGATAGATCATCTCGCGCGACTCCTCCGCCGTCCCGCCGCTTTGATCAGTATCCGCGCTTCCCTCGCTGCCCGGGAGCACTTTGCGGTAAAGGCCGGACCGATTACGCGCAACACCGGCCTGTCCCGCACAACACCGACCTCTCCCGGCCGACGGTCTGGTCACGGGCGGCACTGACACGGAGGATGCGCAAGGGATCCGCGAGGCGGGCAAGGTCGGCAGGCAAGGTCGGCAGGCAAGGTCGGCAGGCAAGACAGGCAAGACAGGCAAGACGGCGGGAGGGAGGGAGCGGTGTTGGGGGCCGACGACATCCGGGGGCGCCGGATCGGACCAGACGAGGGAATGCTGTTGCGAAGGCTGCGTCTTGCCGCGCTCGCCGATGCTCCTTCGGCGTTCTGGCAGACCCTGGCCGAGGCGAGCGCGCTGCCCGCCGAGGAGTGGGACGCCCGCGCCCGCGCCGGGGCCGACTCGTCCGCCGATCTGGTGGCCATCGTCGCCGTGGCTGGCGAGGCCGCCGGGATGGTGCAGGGCTTCACCCCGGTGGGCCGTCCCTGGTTACGGGAACTCGGCGCCATGTGGGTCGCTCCCGAGGCGCGGGGCACCGGAGCCGCCGACACCCTCCTGGCCACCGCGATCGACTGGGCCCGCCAGGCGGGCGCGGAGGCGGTGAAGCTCTGGGTGGTCCCCGGGAACCGTCCGGCGCGGCGCCTCTACGCCCGCCACGGATTCCTCGTCCTGGGCGGGCCGAAACCCGTCACCGACGATCCGACCGTCAAGGTCTTCGTTCCGATGCTGCTGCCGCTGTATCCCGCCCGGCCCCGCCGCCCACTGACAGTCCCCGCTTCGGGTGACGTCACCGCGACCGGTATCACGGGTGCCCCGGTGGGTTAGGGAACAGCTCCGGCGGTTATCCTTGACAAGCCCCCGAAAAATCCTCTACGGAGGACCAACACGAGGAGGTGGCCGCTGTGAGTCCTGGCGGGTGCTCCAGTAAAGGCCGCTTCCTGCTCGTGGACGTCAGCCAGCACTGAATCCCGGGCCGATGAGCGCGCACCGTCGCGCCCGGCCCGCGTCCACGGAACCCGGGTAGACGATGCCCGGGGCACTGTTCGGAAGTCCGGCCTGTTCGGACGCACGGCCCTCCTGTCCGGTGCGGCCGTGCCGTCGGCGACGGCGTCTCCGCCTCGGAGACGATGGTCACCGCTCTACCGGCCCGACCGGTTCGTGCCGGTAGCACGGAGCCATCCTGTCCCGGCCGGGCTTCCCTGATCCGTCCGGGTCGGCAGTCGCGTGGGCCGCGAGCAGTGCACAAGCAGGTGCGGTCGATCGAAGTCGTATCGACCAGAGGTCGCCGTGGCGATGCCGCCCGCGGCCTGCTCGAGGAATGCGCGCTCGCAGCTGTCCGGCAGTGGCTGGGGCGCGCGGAGGGGGACCTTCCATGAGCATCCCAACATCGCGGACCGCGGGACGTCGTGGTGCCTGCACCGAGCGTCTCGACCTGCCCGCCTCCGGCCGGGTCACACTGATCCCCCGGGGCATGGACCGGGAATCGGTCAGTCGCTTCGCGGAGGCCATCGCCCGGTTCCTGGGAACCGGGCGCTACCTCGCCATTCAGACCTGTATCGTGATCGTCTGGATAGCCTTGAACATCGCGCTACCGCTGCTGCGGTGGGATCCCTACCCTTTCATCCTGCTGAACCTGGCCTTCTCGACTCAGGCCGCCTACGCGGCGCCGTTGATCCTGCTCGCCCAGAACCGACAGGACGACCGTGACCGTGCCTCGCTGGCCGAGGATCGGGCGGTCGCTGTACGTATGCGGGAAGACACCGAGTTTCTCGCGCGTGAGATCGCCGCGCTCCGGCTTGCCCAGAGCGATGCGGCGACCCGGCAGTACATGCGCGGCGAACTGGCCGGCCAACTCGAATCTCTTCGCGGCGACATCGAGAGTCTGGTGCGGGACGCGGTTCACGTTCCGCCCCAGACGGCGTCGGATGAACGGGAGCCGACCGCCGCACGATCGCCGTCACGGCACGGCGGGCCGGCGCCCACGGCCGGTGGTGGCCCCCGGGAAACGAGCGACCCCGAGACCGAGGGCCTGCCCGCCACGGGCAAGCCGAACATCGGGAATCCGGAACGCCCCCGGCGGCCCAAGCACCACAAGCGCAGGAACACCACGGGTGTGAGCACGGCAGGCATCCCCCCTCGCTCCACGGACACCGGGTATGCCACCCGCACCGGGAACCGCGAAAACGGCGGTCCCGACAGGAAGACGACGCCGACCATCGCCACCGGTCCCACCCCGGAGACCACGCTCGACGACCCCACCCGGGAGGCCAGCGCGACGACGCACCTCAAGAACAGAGGAGTTACAACGCACGGGCACCATAGTCTCTCTGCCCATACGGGCTCCTCCTGGCATTCAATGGGAAAGCCGCAACCAGTGGATTCCTACCCAGGAAACGTCCACTCGCGACACGGGTCGTAACCACCCTTCTGCGGAACGGGTCAACCCAGTAGCGTTCGACAGGTGCGTGTCCCCTGTCCGCCCCGGCATGACCCGCGTCGCCTCCGCGGAAGCCTCGGGCGGGCGCTGGTGGCCGTGGCGGTCCTCGGCGCAATCCTCACCCCGTTCCTGAAGATCGTTCCGGCGACCGCGGCCGGCCCCGCACCCACTCCCGGTCCCACGAGCGGCCTGGGTACCGCCGCGTCCCCCGCGGCCGGCCTCGGGCCGCCGGCTGCGGCCAGCGCTCCACCCGCGGTCCCGCCCACCGTCCCGCTCGCCGCACCGGCACCCACCGCCGCTTCCGACTCCGCTCCCCCGGCCGGTCTCACGGCAGCCGAGTGGCTCGTCGCGGACGCGGGAAGCGGCGCCATCCTCGCCGCCTACCGCCCACACGCCCAGGATCTCCCGGCCAGCACGATGAAAATCCTGACCGCGCTGACCGTGCTGCCCGGCCTGCCGCCGGACCGGGTCGTGACGGTCGACGAGAACGCCCCTCGGGTGGACGGCACGAAGGTCGGTCTCGTGCCGGGGGTCGGATACACCGTCCGTGACCTGGCGACCGCCATGCTGATCTCCAGCGGAAACGACGCGACCATGGCCCTGGTCCAGGCGAGCGGGGGAACTCCCGCCGTGCTGCAGCGGATGAACGCTCTAGCCAGGTCACTCGGCGCAACGGACACCGTCGCCGGTGACCCGACCGGACTGGACAGTCCCGGCCAGGTCACCAGTGTGCACGACCTAGCCGTGCTCGGTCGGGCGGCGTTGGACAACCCGACGGTGCGCGGCTACCTGACGATCCCGCGCGCCTCGCTCGCCGGCCGGGGGGGCACCCGCTTCGAGATCCAGAACCACAACGCCCTGCTGCGTTCCTACGAGGGGACTATCGGGGTGAAGAACGGCTACACCGTCGCGGCCGGCGCGACGTTCGTCGGCGCGGCCACCCGCGGCGGCCACACCCTCATCGTCGCCCTGTTGCGGACGGCTCCCGCCTACGGCAAGGACGCACGCGCGCTGCTCGACTGGGGCTTCGCACACGCCAACACGGTCACCCCGGTCGGGTATCTCGCGAACCCCGGGGCGACGGCGGCGGCGTCGAGCGGGCCCGCGGGAGACCGGCCCTCCATCAGCCCGGCGGGTCCAGGGGCCGCGCCGACCGCCGGCGCGGCAACATCCTCCTCTTCCTCCTCGCGCTCCTCTTCCTCCTCGCGGCACGGAGTCGCCCGCGCGGGCGATCCTGGCAGCGGCATCGGCCCGATAACCTGGATCGCGATCGGCGGCACCGTCGTAGCATGCCTGCTCACCGCACTCACCCATCGGGCCGCCCGGGTACGCCGACACCAGCACCGGCGGCGGCACGCGGCGGCGGGCCTCCGGGACGTCGAGCGCCCGTCGGGCCGGCCACCCGCACCGCGTTACGGACACGTGTCCGTAACGCTGCGGCCGGCGGCCGGACCTGATCAGTCCGATCTGCTGGATGTCCCCGAGGGTATGCGGCGGCGCAGAAGTGCCCGTACCCGGGCGGGGAGGGGCACCGTGCCACGCGGGTTGCTCTCCGACGCCACCCGCACCGGTCCGGCCGAGGATGGCTTCGCCGACGACGGGTCGGATGAAGCAGGCTCGAGCGGCGTCGAGCCGTTCTGGGAGCCGGGCACCAGGCGGCGGGAGGCCTCCGGGTTCGGCGAGCCGCTCGACCGGTAGGACTCCGGCCCCGTGGATCCCGGCCCCGTGGATCCCGCGCCTGCCGCGCCCGCGCTCCCCGCCGCCGCGTGGTCGGCCGCCTCGGCGACGGTATGCCGGGCTGCCGAACCGGAGGGGAAGACGTCGGAGTTGTAGGGCGCCGTCACGGTCCAGGCAGCGACGAACAGCGTCCATCGCATGACAATGTTGATCCAGATGAGCAACCCGACGATCACCGCGAACGTACCGTACACCGGATTGCTCATGGTCTGCCCGACCAGCCAGGTGCCGACGATCTTGAGGATCTCGACTCCGACGGCGCCGAGCACCGCACCCCGGACCGTCCGCACCCGGTCGGTCTGCTGCGGCAGCCGCCAGAACAGATAGAGGAAAACCGCGGTGTCGATCGCGAGGGCGATGAGCAGGGCCAGTAGGCCGGTCACCCAGGCCGCGGCGGTGCTGCCGGACAATCCGATCCAGCTCAGGAATGACCCGGTGGCCGAGGTCGAGAGGCTGGTCACGACGAGTGAGGCCAACAGAGTCAGTCCCAGTCCCGCGAGCACCGTGACATCCCGCAGCCGCCGGGTGATGATGTTGCCGACATCGATGTCCTGGTGCCATACGAGACGGATGGCGTCCCGCAGCGCGCCGATCCACGCGAGTCCGGCGAGCAGGAGGCCGGCAAGACCGATAATGCCCACACCGACCTTGGCGTTGCCAATCGAGGCGACGTCGAGCTTGTCCGCCAAGCCCGGAAGATAGTCGTTGATCTGCCGGGTCAGGCTCTCCTGCACATCGGGGTACGCGTCTACGACGAAGCCGGTGACCGCGAAGGCCAGCGCGATCAGCGGGAAGAATGACAGGAACGCGAAGTAGGTCGCCGACGCCGCGAGACGATCACCGCCATCGGCTGTGTAGCGGGAATATGCCCGGACGAGGTGATCGAGAAACGGACGTTTCCGGCGTACCGCCACAGCGGTACCGGAAACCGTCCCGACACCGGCCCGTACCGCCTGACGAGGTCCCGTCACATTCGTTACTGTCCCCCGACGGCGTGCGCTCACTCCCGAGATCCGAGTGTGGCGCGTCGCCTCCCGCCGCCCACCGGTTCCGGCCCACGCTCAGGGCGACCGAACGGGAAGAAGCGTAGTTGCCGCCAGCGCAGGTCGGCGCCTCTTTCGTACATCCCGAACCCGTTGACCTCGAACTGCGCCTGATATTCGGCGAGCGCATCAAAGGCGCGATCTAACGCGTCCTCGGCAAGATCGTGCGCGACGGTGACGTGCGGATGGTAGGCAAAGCTGAGCGGCCGGTCGAGAGGACCGGACCGTACCACCGCCGCCAGTTTCTCGCACCGGAGAATACCCATGGCGAGGGCGACGAACACGACCGGAGACAACGGCCGGAACGTGCCGGATCCCCGCAGGCGGATGGTGAACGGGGAGTTCGTCCGCGCCGCCTGCGCGAGGTGGCGCTCGATCATGGGCAGCTCCACGAACCCGACGGAGGTCGGACCCAGCAGGGTGACGTGCGGGACGATGAGGGCTGCGTTCGGGTCGCCGAGTCGCTCCCGCCAGTCCTGAAGCTCTGTGCGGTACGGCTCGGGGATGCCGATCGCCACCCCGATGTCCACCCGAGCCGCGGAACCGAACGGATCGACCGATCCACCGGGATCAACGGCCGGGACAACCTGGACGGTATGACCGTTCACCCCCTCAGTCATGCGGGACCGGCTCCCCGACGAAAGCAGTGACGATCGCTACTCTGCGTATCCACATGCCTGCCTGCGCCGGGTGAAGAACCGGCCGTCGGGATCGGTCTCGCCGAGGAAGCATGCCGACATCATGGCCCATGAGCCACGGCCGTCCCGCGCGGACCATGGGAAGGGGATGCGGATTCCAGATCATGACCAAAAGCTGACAATACCCTCGGGAAAAACCGGCATCCGACCGGAAATGCTCACCGACGGCCGCGCCGCACCCGCCCTTTCTCGCACGTCACGCCAAGCGGTTTGCGGACCACGAGGGGGGCTGCGCCAGGATCGCGTCCGCCAGCGGTGGCCAGACTCGCTGGGCCCACTCGCCAAAATCACGATCACAAAGAGTCACACATGCGAGGCGGGCGACGGGATCCACCCACAGGAAGGTCCCGCTCTGCCCGAAGTGGCCGAAGGTCGACGGCGCGTTGGAGCTGCCCGTCCAGTGCGGGTGCTTGTCGCCGCGGATCTCGAAGCCGAGTCCCCAGTCGTTGCGGGTCTGCTGGCCGAAACCCGGCAGCACGCCGGCAAGTCCGGGAAAGGCGACCGAGATGGCCGTGGCGAACGTCGCGGAGGTGATCAGCGTCGGGGCGAGGAGCTCGGCAGCGAAGCGTCGCATGTCGGCAAGCGTCGCCGTCACGCCGGAGGCCGGGGATCCCGTCAGCCGGGCATCGTGCATCCCGAGGGGCTCGAAGACCGCCTGGGCGAGGTAGTCGGCGAAGGCGATGCTGGTCGCCTTCTCCAGCGCCTCCCCCAGTCGCTCGAACCCGGTGTTGGAGTAGATGCGACGGGTACCCGGGGGGGCCAATACGCGGGTCCCCGAGAACGCGAGCCCGGAGGTGTGGGCGAGCAGATGAGCCACGGTGGACCTGGGGGGTCCGGCGGGATCGTCGAGCCCGATCGCGCCCTCCTCCACGGCGATCAGGACCGCATAGGCGCTGAGCAGCTTCGACACCGAGGCCAGCCGGAAGGGATGATCGAGTGGTCCGGTCCGCGCCACCTCCCGGACCCGCGGGGTCACCGCTGCGCCCGGCCACCCGGACCCCGCACCCGGTCCGACCGCCTCGTCCTCCCGACCCATCACCACGACCGCGACGGTCTCGACCGGCCACGCCGCCACCTGTCCAAGAGCGTCCACGTTCCGCACTGTACGAGGTTTTCCCGCCGGTCCCGACGACCCAGGAACCCGGTCCACCCCGCGGGCCCGGCAAGGCGGGGCATGCGTCCCCCCCGGGGGGCAGCCGGCTGCGAGACTGGCGGGCGTGCAGACCCCCACATCCC
>NZ_CDWWXA010000107.1:0-3989 GCF_977971845.1 Frankia sp. CeCAU1
GGCGGCGGGCGGCGTCCGAGACGGGACTGTGGAGATCGCCGGCAGCGGCGGCAGGATCGTTGTCGCGGGCGAGGTGGCCGGGGCGGCCACCGTCGGCGGCCCGGCAGCCGACCCGCCTGCCGGCCCCGGCGGGCGCCGCTGCCCCGCCGCGTTGAGGGTGCGGGTCCGCCGGTCCTGGACGGTGTCGAAGCCGGCGGCGATGACCGTCACCCGCACCTCGTCCCCGAGTGCGTCGTCGATGACCGCACCGAAGATGATGTTCGCTTCCGGGTGGGCCGCGTCGGCGACCAGTTCGGCGGCCGCGTTGATCTCGAACAGGCCGAGGTCCGACCCACCCGAGATGTTGAGCAGCACCCCCTGAGCCCCGTCCATACTCGCCTCGAGCAGGGGGGACGCGATGGCCTGTTCGGCGGCGACGGTGGCCCGGTCGTCGCCGCGGGCCCGTCCGATGCCCATCAGGGCACTGCCGGCATGGGACATGACCGTCTTGACGTCGGCGAAGTCCAGGTTGATCAGGCCGGGCGTGGTGATCAGGTCGGTGATGCCCTGGACACCGGAGAGCAGCACCTGGTCGGCGCTGCGGAAGGCGTCGAGAACGCTGATGTCCCGGTCCGTCATCGCCAGCAGACGGTCGTTCGGGATGACGATGAGGGTGTCGACCTCATTACGCAAAGTGTCGATACCGGTGTCGGCCTGGGTGGCCCGGCGCCGACCCTCGAAGGTGAACGGCCGGGTGACCACACCGATGGTGAGTGCTCCGAGGGAGCGGGCGACGTTCGCGACGACCGGCGCACCGCCGGTACCCGTGCCACCACCCTCACCCGCGGTGACGAAGACCATGTCGGCCCCCTTGAGGACCTCCTCGATCTCCTCCCGGTGATCCTCGGCAGCCTGGCGGCCGACCTCGGGGTCGGCTCCGGCGCCGAGTCCTCGGGTGAGCTCACGGCCGACATCGAGTTTCACGTCGGCGTCGCTCATGAGCAGGGCCTGGGCATCGGTGTTGATGGCGATGAACTCGACGCCCTTGAGACCGACTTCGATCATCCGGTTGACGGCGTTGACGCCACCACCACCGATCCCGACGACCTTGATGACCGCGAGATAGTTCTGTGGGGCAGCCATGCGGTGTCGGTCCTCCAGCGGCGTCGGTGGTCGGACGGGGGTTACCCCGCCCCTGCGCCGCCGCGGGAAGGCGGAGCCGCGCGGCGAGCGAGGAAAGCAGTCGAAGCCTCAACCTTCACCGTCAGCTAGACGGTTACAGTTATGTCAACTTCCGACTGTGGATCGGACAGTAGGCACGGCTTCGGCGGTGGTCAAGGACGCTGTCGGCGCGTCACGACTTTCCCCGCATGGTGGCTTCGCCACCATGCGGGGACCCCCGCCCCGGAAGGGGTCTGTGGTAACCGTGACTCGCCTCCGGCGACCTTCCCGGCGCAGCCGACGAGGGCTTCGTCTCAATGTACGGACCCCGATCAATGTACGGATCCCGACGCCTGGCCGTGCCACGGATCAAGAGACCTCACCACCACCGGGGCCGATGATGGTGTACTGCCTCCCGTGACCGGTCAGCGCACCCAGCACGTCCATTTCCTCGGCATCGGAGGCAGCGGCCTGTCTCCGCTGGCCCAGATCCATCTCGCGGGCGGCGGGACGGTGAGCGGCAGTGACTCCGAAGACTCGCCCCGGGTGGCGACCCTACGCGCACGGGGGGTACCGATCCGGATCGGGGCCACGCCCGGTCCGGCCGCCTTCGCCGCCGAGCTCGCCGGTGCGGATGTCGTGGTCGCGTCCAGCGCGCTGCCCGACGACCATCCGGAGATCGTCGCCGCCCGCGCGCTCGGTCTGCCCGTGCGCCGCCGTTCGGAATGGCTACCGGAGCTCACCGCCGGCTACCGGCTGGTCGCCGTCGCCGGTTCGCACGGCAAGTCGACCACCTCGGCTATGCTCACCCTGGTCCTGCGTGCCGCCGGGCTGGATCCCACGGCGGTCATCGGCGCGGAGGTGTCACAGCTGGGAGGGAACGCGCTGGCCGGCTCCGGCGACGTCTTCGTCCTGGAGTCCGACGAGTACGGCGGCGCCTTCGCGGGCCTCGACCCGAGCATCGCCGTCATCACCAACGTCGAGTGGGAGCACCCCGACGTCTTCCCTGACGAGGCATCGGTCCGGACGGCCTTCGCCGCGTTCGCCCGACGGGTCCGGCCGGGTGGACGACTGGTCGTCTGCGGGGATCATCCCGGGGTGGTCGCCGTCCTCACCGAGCTGGGTCGCCAGCGGCCCGGCAGTGACGTCGCGGTGAATGACGTCGCGGTGATCGACTACGGCTTCGGTGCCGAACGCCACTGGCGCGCCGTCGACGTCGTCACCACCGCGGGGGACGACATGACCAGGGCGACCGTCCTGCGGGCCGGTCAGGAGATCGGTGCGCTGACCCTGACGGTACCCGGCCGGCACTCGGTGCTGAACGCGCTCGCGGTCCTCGCCACCGCCACCGAGCTGGGAGTCGCTCCCGCCCAGACCCTCACCACCCTGACGACCTTCACCGGCGCGGCCCGACGGTTCGAGTTCGTGGGCTTCTGGAACGGCCCCGCCGACAGCACCGGCGTCGGACCCGCCGGAGGTCCGGGCAGCCTGGAGGTGATCGACGACTACGCGCATCATCCGACGGAGGTCCGTCTGACGCTCGCCGCAGCCCGTTCGCGGGCTCGGGGACGGCAGATCTGGACGGTACTCCAGCCACATACGTTCAGTCGGTTCGCCGCGCTACTGGACGACTTCGCGGCCGCGTTCAGCGACGCCGACCGGGTGTACGTCACCGACATCTATGCCGCCCGCGAGACCGACGACCTCGGTCTGCATGCCGTCGACCTAGTCAAGCGGGTGAGCGAGCCGGCGGCGACGTACTACGTGTCCTGGCCCGAGCTCGTCGAACGACTCGCCACGGACGTCCGCGCCGCCCTGAGCGACGAGGCGTCGCGGGGGATTCTGCTGCTCACGCTCGGAGCGGGAACGATCACCACGGTCGGTCCCCGGCTGCTGGCCGCCCTGGGCTTCGCGACGGCCGGTTGACCCCCTCCCTCCGGCGGGGATTCCCACCCGCCTGGCCCGCCTGGCCCGCCTGGCCCGCCTGGCCGGCCAACGCCGCGACGGGTACTCCCCCACGGCCGTCCGAACGGCGGTGGGGTACCGCGGTGGGGTACCGTCGAAAACAAGAAGGGCTTCAATTCTCTCGTACAAAGAAGTGCCATCCGATGCCCGTGAGACGGCGTCTCCTCCCCGGCGTGAAAGCGGCGCCGCGCCGCGGACCCGTAACGCCGACGCGACGTCCCGGGCGATGATCCTGCCGGCTGTTGCCCGGCGTCGATGGTTGACTGCCGCAACACGCCCCGCCGGCATGGCCGGCGGCGATCAGGTGAGGATCGAGACGATGGCCGACACGCAGGACCCGCGCAGACCTGGCTTCGACGTCAGGGCGGTCAATCAGACCGTGATCGCCGAGTACCGGGCGACTGGCGGCGCGTTGGAGAAGACGCTGCCCGGTTCCAGGCTGGTGCTCGTGACGACGACCGGGCGGCGCAGCGGGAAGGAGCACACCACCCCGCTGGGGTACGTCATGGACGGCGGTCCCGGCCGCATCGTCGTCTTCGCGTCCAACATAGCCGCCCCGCGGCATCCGGACTGGTACCAGAACCTGACGGCCGAGCCGAAGGTCGTGGTGGAGCTCGGCACCGACCGGTTCGAGGCCGAGGCGTCGACCGCCACCGGGGACGAGCGGCAGCGGCTCTACGAGGCACTGGTCGAGACGATGCCGGGGATCCGCGGCCACCAGGAGCAGGTGGAACGGGAGATCCCGGTGGTCGTGCTGGTCACGCTGTGACAACCGGCCAGTGTTGGACACCCCCCTGGCTGTCCAACGACCGGGGACGGCGGGGCGGCCGGGGACGGCGGGGCGCTCAGAGAGCCGCGTGCCGCGGGCGGGATCGCCGCCGGGT
>NZ_CDWWXA010000107.1:4536-17388 GCF_977971845.1 Frankia sp. CeCAU1
GGTGGCGGCGGCGTCCCGGATCATGGCGACGATCGCGGCGGCGGCCTGGGGATGGCCGCTGCCGGCGCAGGCGGCCGACATCTTCGCCAGCCGTTCGGCGGAGATGAGCACCGGCAGCGCGTTCTCGAGCAGCCAGGACGCGCTGAGCTCGGCGTCGTCGACGAGGAGACCACCGCCGGCCTCCACCGTCGGCAGCGCGTTGCGGCGCTGCTCACCGTTGCCGTGCGGCAGGGGGACGTACACCGCCGGGAGCCCCACCGCGGCGAGTTCCGCGCACGTCATCGCGCCCGACCGGCACAGGGTCATGTCGGCCGCGGCATAGGCCGAGGGGATGTGGTCGAGGTACGGCCGCAGCTCGTATGGCGTGGGCAGGTCGAGGGGCAGCGCCGCGGCGACCTCGTCGAAGTTCTTCGGTCCGGTCGCGTGCAGCACCTGGATCCCGGCGGCGGCAAGGGGATGCGCCGCCGCCGCCATCACCTGGTTGAGCGAGCGGGCGCCCTGCGAACCGCCGAAGACGAGCAGGGTCGGCCGGTGCGGGTCGAGCCCGTAGCGCGCCCGGGCGGCCCGCATCGCGGCCGGGGAACGGTCGAGGGTGAGGATCTCTCCCCGCAGCGGGATCCCGGTGAGCGTCGCGCCGCGCAGGGGCGTGCTCGGGTAGGACGTGGCGACGAACGGGGTGAGCCTGGCGCCGAGCCGGTTGGCCAGTCCCGGCAGCGGGTTCGCCTCGTGCACCACGATCGGGATGCCGCGGCGCCGGGCGGCGAGGTACGCGGGCGCGGACACGTATCCACCGAACCCCACGACCACGTCCGCCCGAACCAGGTCGAGGGTCTCCCCCGCCTGACAGATCGCGTCGAAGAACCGGGCGGGCAGCTTGAACACGGCCGGGGTGGGGCGGCGCGGCATCGGGACCTTCGGCACCGTCGCCAACTCATGGCCCCGGGCGGGCACCAGGCGCGCCTCCAGACCGGTCGCGGTGCCGAGCAGGGTCAGCCGTACCCGGGAGTCGGTCGCCCGCAGCGCGTCCGCGACGGCGAGTGCGGGTTCCACGTGGCCGGCTGTCCCGCCGCCGGCGAGCACTACGCTTCGCAACATCGGTCAAGACGATGACACATCACGCCGTCTCCCGGGCAGCCCGGCCCCGGTCACCCGGACCCGCACACGGGATGATATGCGCCCCGACGAACGCCCCGACCCGGACTCCGGCACCGGGCCCACCGGACCCGACCGCGCGCCGTCTACCGGTACGAGGCCGAGGTCCGGTCGGTGGCCCCGGCGGCCGGGCGGCCGCCTCTCCTCCCGCGGTATCACCCCGGTGACATCGGCGCGCCGCTCCCGGCGGCGCCGCCAGCGCTGGCGGCGCCGGCCGGACGCGGCGAGACGCGCGGCGTGGCGTTCCTCGGCCCGTCGGGACAAGAATTCGGCCGCGGCCGGCTCGGACCGGGCGAAGGAGAGCAGCATGCCGAGGGCCGCGAGGGTCGGCAGCAACGCGGAGCCACCGAACGACACCAGCGGAAGGGTGACGCCGGTAATCGGCAGCAGACCCACGACCGCACCTATGTTGACCACCGCCTGGACGAGGATCCAGGCGGTGACCCCCGCGGCGGCGAGCCGGACGAACAGCTCGTCACAACGGTGCGCAATCCGCAGGCCCGCGTATCCCAGCACGCCGAACAGGCCCACCACCACCAGGCTGCCGACCAGCCCGAGTTCCTCGCCGATGATCGCGAGGATGAAGTCGGTGTGCACCGCGGGCAGTAACTGCGGCCACTTCTCCCGGGATGCGCCGAGGCCCTCCCCCCACCAGCCGCCGGTCGACAGGGCATAGATGCCCTGTACGGCCTGGAAGCCGTCGCCGTGCGCGTCGGCGAACGGATCGGTGAACGACAGCAGGCGCCGGATGCGGTAGGGCTCGACCACGGCGAGGACCGACGCCGCCGCGACCATCGATCCCAGGATCCCGGTGTAGAGGCGCATCGGGGTACCGATCACCCACAGCACGGTCAACGGCACGACGGTCACGCAGATCGCCCCGCCGAGATCCGGTTCCAGCAGCAGCAGCAGGTCGATGAACAGGAACACCGGGACCAGCGGAACGAGCAGGTGTTTGGGGTCGGACAGCAGCCGCCGTTTGCGGACCAGCAGATCCGAGCACCACAGCACAAGGGCGATCTTCGCCAACTCGCTGGGCTGGATCGTGATCGGCCCGACGACGATCCACTGGCGGGCGCCACCACGCACGCTGCCGATACCCGGGATGAGCACCGCCATCAGCATCAGCACGGTCCCGAGCAACAACGGGTAGGCAAAGGCGCGGAAGACCCGCACGGGCAGCCGGGAGGCGACGGCGACCACCGGCAGACCGATCGCGACCCAGATCACCTGCCGGATGAACAGCGTGTAGGAGGAGCCGAAGTCGGCGTAGGAGCGCACGCTCGACGCCGACAGGACCATGACCAGGCCGAGCACCAGCAGCAGAGCGGCCGAGGACAGCAGCAGGTAGTAGGACGCCAACGGCCGATCGAGCAGCGGCAGCCGTGCTTCGGCCCCGTCCGCCGCGCCGGTTCCCCCGACGCCGGCGGAGTCGGGCTCGGCCGCGGAGCCTGTTCGCACGGCTTTGGGCCCTCGCGCCGCCCGCGCGGGCCGCGCCGACGTCCCGGTGGACGGCGGCGACGACGCTCCCGACCCCGCCACGGTTACCCCTCTCGTGCGCGGACCGCCGCCGCGAACAGATCTCCGCGCGCCGCGTAGTCCCGGAACATGTCCATCGAGGCCGCGGCCGGCGCCAAGAGCACAGTGTCACCGGTGGTCGCGAACGCCGCCGCAGCCTTCACCGCATCGTCCATGCCGTCAGCCCGTTCCACGGGGACATCGGGGGCGTGTCGGGCGAGAGCGGCGGCGATCTCATCGGCGCAGCGCCCGATGAGGACCGCGGCGCGCAGCACCCGGCGCGCGTCGCGGACGAGATCGTCGAAGGCGAGGCCCTTGTTGAGGCCGCCCGCGATCCACACCACCGAGGGGTAGCCGGCCAGCGACGCGGCGGCGGCGTGTGGGTTCGTCGCCTTGCTGTCATCCACCCAGCGGACCCCGTCGATGACGGCCACCTCGGCGTTGCGGTGGGCGCCGGGCCGGAAAGCGACGAGCGCCGCGCCGATCGCGGCCGGGCCAACGCCCTCGGCGCGGGCGAGCGCGGCGGCGGCCAGCGCATTGGAGATCATGTGCGGACTGGTCAGCACGAGGTCACGGACGGCGACAAGCCGCCCGCCGTCGAAGGCGTCGTCGACGAGATGGCCGTCGACGACGGTCAGGCCGGGCCGCGGCCGGGCCGCCGGGTCGAGACCGAACAGGACCCGCCGCCCCGGAGCGGCGGCGAGCAGGTCCGCGCTGGTTGCGTCGTCGGCGTTGCCGATCGCGATCGTCCCTGGACTACGCCAGATCCCCGCCTTCGCTGCCGCATAGGCCGCCGCGCCCCCGTGCCAGTCGAGATGGTCGGGGGCGACGTTGAGCACGGCCGCGGCGAGGGGGGCCATGGTGTGGGTGTAATGGAGCTGGAAGCTGGACAGTTCCACCGCGAGGGTCTCGTAGGGCGGCTCGGCTGCGACCGCGTCCACAATCGGGGTCCCGATGTTCCCGGCGGTGGTGGATCGCCGGCCCCCGGCGGCGAGCATCGCGCCGAGCATCTCGGTGGTCGTCGTCTTGCCGTTCGTTCCCGTGACGGCGAGCCACCGGCTCCCACCCCGCCACCGCCAGGCAAGCTCCACCTCCCCCCAGACCGGGATCCCGGCGCCGGCCGCCCCGGTGATCAGCGGGGCCGTCGGCGGGACGCCGGGCGAGGTGACCACGAGCGCGCTGTCCCCGGGGCCGGGCGGCAGGCCGCCGAGGTTCACCTCGGCCCCGAGCGCCCGCAGCGTCGCGGCCGCACCCTGGTGACGTGGGGAGTCGCCGGCGTCGACGACCCGGACCCGCGCACCGCGGGCAAGCAGCGCCCGGGCCGCGGCGAGCCCGGAGACCCCGATCCCGACGACCAGCACGGGCAGACCCGCCCAGGAGATCGAGGCTGTGGGGTCGCCCGGGCCCTGACCGTCGCCCGTCATGGCGTCAGCCACCTCCGTGGGAGAGGAACTCCGCGTAGAACAGGCCCAGGCCGAAGGCCACCGCGAGTCCCGAGACGATCCAGAATCGGATGATCACCGTCGTCTCGGGCCATTCGGCGAGCTCGAAATGGTGATGGATCGGCGCCATGTTGAACACGCGTTTCTTCGTCGCCTTGAAGAACGCGACCTGGATCATCACGGACAGGGTCTCGATGACGAACAGGCCGCCGAGGACGACGAGAAGCAGCTCGGTCCGGCTGACGATCGCGATACTGGCGAAGGCACCGCCCAGCGCGAGCGACCCGGTGTCCCCCATGAAGATCTTCGCCGGGCTGGCGTTCCACCACAGGAACCCGAAACAGGCCCCCATCGCAGCCGCCGCGACCAGCGCGACGTCGAGGGGATCACGCACGAGGTAACAGCCCGTCTCGGCCGCGTGCGGCTCGCACAGGTTGCCGAACTGCCAGAAGGAGATGATGACGTACGCGCCGAACACCATTGCCGAGGTGCCGGCCGCGAGGCCGTCGAGGCCGTCGGTGAGGTTCACCGCGTTAGAGGTCGCGGCGATGATGATCCAGGCCAGCAGGGGAAAGGCGATGATGCCGACGGAGAGGCTCGTGTCCCGCACGATCGAGATGTACGTCGAGCCGGGGAGCAGCCCGGCGTCGTTCTTGAACCGGACGGCCAGCAGGCCGAAGACGATCGCGACCGCGGCCTGCCCGGTGAACTTCATCCGGGCGGTGAGCCCGAGGCTGCGCTGCTTGCGGATCTTGATGTAGTCGTCCAGAAAGCCGACCAGGCCAAGCCCGGTCATCACCATCAGCACAAGCAGACCCGACGCGGTGAACCCGATGCCGGTCACCAGGTGGGCCAGGAAGTACCCGGCCAGGGCAGCGCCAATGATGACAGTGCCCCCCATCGTGGGGGTGCCCCGCTTGGTCAGGTGGCTGGACGGCCCGTCCTCGCGGATCTCCTGGCCATATCCCTGCCGGCGGAAGAGCCGGATCACCCAGGGTGTGCCCAGCAACGACACGACCAACGCGACCATGGCCGCGATAAGAACGCCTCTCACGCGTGCGTCACCCGCGCGGGTCCGCGTGTGTGCAGCCAGCCGTCCGCCGTCATGTCCCCTCGATCCCGGCGCCGAGGACGCCGAATCTGGTCACCAACGCCTCGGCGACGCGCTCCAGCCCGAAGGACCGGCTGGCCTTGACCAGTACCACGTCGTCCGGTCCGGCCTGCGCGGCCACCAGGGCCACCGCCTCCTCGGTGCCGGCCACCTCCACCGACTCCCCGTCCCAGGAGCCTTCCAGCGAGGCGCCCAGGTGGATATGGCGGGCCGCCGGACCCACCGCGATCAGTCGATCGACCCCGAGGCGGACCGCGAACCGGCCGAGCACGTCGTGCTCGGCGGCGGCGGCGTCACCGAGTTCCCCCATCGGACCGAGCACCGCGAACGCCCGGCCCTTCCCCCGCATGTCCACCAACGCCTTCAGCGCCGCCCGCATCGACTCCGGGTTCGCGTTGTAGGCGTCGTTGACGACCACCACCCCGGCCGCGGTGGAGGTCACCTCCATCCGCCACCGGCTGCGCGGGCGGGCGGCGGACAGCGCCGCGGCGACCCGGTCCGGGGACAGCCCCAGCCGGATCGCGACGGCCGCCGCGGCCAACGCGTTCGGCACCTGGTGCGCGCCGACGAGCCCGAGGGTCACCCGATGGTGCTCGCCGTGCGCCAGCAGGTCGAACGAGGCGCGGCCCAGCCGGTCGACATCGACGGCACCGGCCCGCACGTCGGCCCGTCCACCCTCCCCGAAAGTGATCACTTCGGCCGTCGTCCGAACCGCCATCGCCGCGACCAGCGGGTCATCGGCGTTGAGCACGACGGCCTCGCTCACGGCCTCGGCAAGCTCGCCCTTGGCCGCGGCGATCCCCAGCCTGCCGTCGGCGTACTCGCCCAGGTGGGCACTGCCGACGTTGAGGACCACCCCCACCGCCGGGCGGGCTACCGCGCAGAGGGTGGCGATGTGCCCCGGACCGCGGGCACCCATCTCCAGGACGACGAACGCCGTGTCCGGCTCGGTACGCAGCAGCGTCAGCGGCAGTCCGATCTCGTTGTTGAAGGAGCCGGGCGCGGCCACCGTCGGGGCGAGCCCGCCCAGCACGTCGGCGAGCAGGTCCTTGGTCGTCGTCTTGCCCGCCGACCCGGTCACGGCGACCACGGTGGCGGCGGCCAGATCACGGACGTACGCGGCGAGCGCGGCGAGCGCCGAAGGCGGATCGGGAACGATGACGGCCGGCTCGCCCACCGAGCGGGCGGCGAGCACGGCGGACGCGCCGGCGGCGACGGCGGCGGCGGCGAAGTCGTGCCCGTCGACTCGGCTGCCGGCCAGGGCGACGAACAAGGCGCCGTCGCGGACCTCGCGGGAGTCGACGACGACCGAACGCACCGTGACGCCCGGGTCGGGCACCGCGTCGAGCCGGCCGCCGGTCGCCGACGCGACCTCGGCCAGGGTCAGCGGGATCATCTCCCCTCCACCGAGGAGAGCGCGGCGCGCAGGACGACCCGATCGTCGAAGGGGGTCACCACCCCCGCCTGTTCCTGGCCCGACTCATGACCCTTGCCGGCGACAACGACGGCGTCCTGAGGTCCGGCCTCGGCCACGGCGGCCGCGATGGCCGCGGCGCGGTCCGGTTCGACCAAGACCGTGGCCGAGGCCGACAGCGCCGTGACCCCGGCGAGCATCTGGGCGAGGATCTCCGCCGGATCCTCCGAGCGCGGATTGTCGTTCGTGAGGATCGCGACGTCGGCGAGTGTCGCCGCGGTGGCCCCCATCAGCGGGCGCTTGCCGCGGTCGCGGTCGCCACCGCAGCCGAGCACGACGATGACCCTGCCCTTCACCAGCGGGCGAACCGTCTCGAGCAGCGTCGTGACCGCGTCCGGGGTGTGCGCGAAGTCGACCAGGGCCAGGAACGGCTGGCCGGCGTCGACCCGCTCCATCCGGCCGGGCACCCCGGGCAGGGAGCCGATCCCCGCCACCGCCGTGGCCGGGGGGACCCCGATGGCGACGAGCAACGCCAGCGCGCCGAGCGCGTTGGCGACGTTAAAGGCGCCGGGCAGCGGCACGGACAGATCCACCCGCAGCCCGTCCGGACCCTCGGCGCGCAGCAGTGTGCCGGTCGGCCCGTAGGAAACGTCCCGGGCCGTCCAGTCGGCCGGCCCCTCGACGGCGAACGTGATTGCGCCGGGATGCCGTTCGGCGAGCCGGCGGCCCCACCGGTCCGCCACGCCGATCACCGCGACGGCGGTCCGGGCCGGGTCGAACAGGGACGCCTTCGCCGCGAAGTAGTCCTCCATGGAGGAGTGGAAGTCCAGATGGTCCTGGCTGAGGTTGGTGAACACGGCCCCGGCGAAGTGCAGGGCGTCGGCCCGGTGCAGGGCCAGCGCGTGGCTGGACACCTCCATCGTGGCGGCCCCCACGCCACGCTCGACCATCGTGGCGAGCAGGGCCTGCAGGTCGCTCGCCTCCGGGGTGGTGCGGGCGGAGGCCAGCCGTTCGTCGGCGATCCGGGTCTCGATCGTGCCGATCAGGCCCGTGGTGTGGCCGGCGGCGCGCAGCCCGGCGTCGAGCAGGAAGGCCGTGGTCGTCTTCCCGTTGGTGCCGGTGACGCCGAGCAGGCGCAGCGCCGCAGAGGGATCACCGTAGATCCTCGCCGCCACCGGGGCGAGGTCGCGCCGTGGATCGTCGCTGACAAGCACCGGGACTTCCCCGGGGGGGCCGGGCGGCATGGCCGCGATCCGGCGGGCGCCCTCGGCGTCGGTGAGCACGGCGACGGCGCCGCCGGCCACCGCGGCGGCCGCGAAGGCCGCACCGTGTGTGTGGGCACCGGGCAGTGCCGCGTGGAGGTCGCCCGGCCGGACCGCATGCGAGTCGTGGGTGACGCCATGCACGATCACGTCCGTGTCCGCATGCGTGTCCGCATGCGTGTCCGACGGCGAATGTCCCGCACCCGCGAACGCCGCCGGCTCCGGGACGGGCGCCACGGCCGCGAGCACCGCGCGCAGATCGGCGAGGCTGCACGCGGGCGGGGCAGCCGGTCGAGGTGCCGGAGAGGTCACGGTCACGACCTTAGTGGGGGCGGGCACGGCCATCCCCACGGGCGCCCGGGCACGGCGGTGGTCCAGCCGACCTTCCCCGCCCACCACGTCCCGGCGCGGATCGCGATCATCTGTCCAGGTCGAGCAGGAGCGGTGCGGGCCTGGTGATCGGCTGTGGCACGCCGAGGGTGGTCAACGCGAAGGACATGACACGTTGGAACACGGGCGCGGCGACCTGACCGCCGAAGTAACCCTTCTTCGGGTTGTCCAGGACGATCTCCACCACCACCCGCGGATCATCCGCCGGGGCGAACCCGATGAACGAGGGAACGTAGCCCTGGTAACCGCCGTGCACCGGGTCGGGCCGTTTGGCGGTGCCCGTCTTGCCGGCCACCCGGTAACCGGGAACCTCGGCAAGCGGCGCTGTGCCCTCGTTCGTCGCCACCGCCTCGAGCATCCGGGTGAGCGTGGCCGCGGTCTGCGCGCTGACGACGCGCTGACCAGGCGGTTGGGGAGTCACCTTGACAACGCCGTCCGGACCGGTGATGGCGTCGACAAGCCGCGGGGTCACGCGAACACCGCCGTTCGCGATAGTCGCGTACACCGAGGCCATCTGGAGCGCCGTCGCCGACATGCCCTGCCCGTAGGAAATGGTGGCGGCCTGGCTGCCCGACCAGTCCCGGGCTGCCGGCAGCAGGCCGGCGCCCTCGCCGGGGAAGTTCAGACCCGTGCGGGCACCGAGCCCGAACGAGCGCAGCGCCTGCTCCAGCCCGGTCCGCCCGACCCGCTCGGAGATCTCCACGGTGCCGATGTTGCTGGAGCGGGCCAGGACGCCGGCGGCGGTGAGATGTTCGACGCCGTGCGGCTCGGAGTCCTCGATGCGTACCCCACCCCGGGTGATGAACGGCGGGATGGTCATCGGGGTCTCGGAGGTGATCAGACCGCGGTCCAGCGCCGCGGCCATCGTGATCACTTTGTTGACGCTGCCGGGCTCGTAGGCGTCCCGCGTGGACCGATTGCCCAGCGCCGGGGTGTCCCGGGCGGTGATGTTGTTCGGGTCGAACTGCGGCGCGTCGGCCATCGCGAGGATGTCCCCGGTGCGGGGGTCCATCACGACGGCCGTGCCGCCGTCGGCCTCGGAGGTACGGACCGCGTCGGCGATCGCGTTCTGGGCGTTCCACTGGATGTCCCGCTCAAGGGTCAGGCGCAGCGAAGAACCCGGGATCGGGTCCTTCTCGCGGCTCTGGCCCGAGGGGATCTCGATGCCCGCCGGGTTCGCCTCCAGTCGGCGAAGGCCGTCGGTACCGCGCAGCACCTCGTCATACGCCAGCTCCAGCCCGCCGCCGCCCTCGAGGATGTCACCATCGCCGTGCCGCATGAACCCGATGACGTTCGCGGCCAGTTCCCGGGACGGGTAGGTGCGTCCGCGTTCCTCGGTGATGCCGATACCGCGCAGCCCCAGGGCGCTGACCTTCTCCGCCACGTCCGGAGTGAGCCCGCGGGCGAGGTAGACGAACTTGATGTGCTCGGCCGGGTCGGTGGTAAGCCGTCTGCGCAACGCCTCGGTGCTGTCGTCGAGGACCGGCGCGAGCTTCGCGGCCGTCCCCGCGATGTCCCTGACGTTCGTCGGGTTCGCGTAGACGGCCCGCAGCTCGACATACTGCGCGAGCGTGTGGCCCGCCCGGTCGGCGATGGCGCCACGCGCCGCGGGCAGCACGATGGTCCGCAGCCGCTGGGCCTCGGCCTGGGCCGCGTAGGTGGAGGCGGAGAAACCCTGCAGCTGGGTCAGGCGCAGCCCGAGGACACTGAGGACCGCGCACATGAGCACGATGGACACCCGCAGCCGCCGACGCGGGCTGCCCAGCCGGTAGGCGCGACGAGCCGGGGGGTGCCGCGGCCGGCTGACCCGACCGGGACGCCAGGGCACCGAGCCTGGCCGGCCCACATACCGGCCGCCCGGATACCGGCCGTCGTGCTCCTCGTCGCCGTACTCGTCCGCACCGGGCCCGTCGCCGACCGCCCGACCCGGGTCGTCGACATCCCTCCGCAACCGACCGCCATACACTGAAGGTGGCGGTGGAGGAACAAGGCGTAGCCGTCCGCGGCCGCGCTGAGGGGAGCCCGGGGGCGTCGAGCTCACTGCCCGGCTCCGGCCTTTCCCGCCGCCCCGATCGCGGCACCACCGGCCGCGGCAGCGTTCGCCCCGGTGGCGGGAAGGTGGGCGTGAGCGGTTCCGCCGGCACCACCCGCCGTCGCGCCGGCCGCTGGCTGACCGTTCTTCCCGGGACCGCCGGTCTTCCCGGGACCGCCGGCCGGGCTCGGGCCGGGCGATGCGGGCACGACGATGATGACGGATCCGCTGCCCGGTTCCCGGGCCAGGGTCCGGGAACCAACGGGCAGCGGAGCGCCCGGCGGAAGGTATTCCGGTATCCCGCCGGGGATCATGCCGTAGCGGGAGGCCTGCGCGGCCAGCGACGCCGGATCGGAGAGCTGGTCGGCATGCACCGACAGCGCCTGTTCCTCGTCGGCCAGGGCGGACGCCCGATTGCGCAGAGTGTTGGCCTGGAACGAGTTCTCCATCAACGCCAGGTTCAGCAGCAGCAGGCAGAGCAGACCAGCGCCCAGCAGGACCAGCAGCAACACGACGAAGGGACCCTTGCGGCCCCCGTCCGGCGCAGGCCGGACCACCGCGAGCCGCGCCCGGCTCGACGCCCGGCGCGGCTGCGGGCCGATGGCCGGAGCGGTCGCGGCGGCCGAGCGGGCCGCGGGCCGCCCCGTCGAGGGGGTCGGGGCGCTTGTCATCCGCCCAGGGCCCCCTTGCCCGGAGCCGGTCCGGGCGGAGCCGGTCCGGGCGGAGCCGGTCCGGGCGGAGGCGGAACCGGAACGCCCGGCGCGGGCGAGCGGCTGCGCGGGAGCGGTCACGATGCACCTCCGGTCGGTTTCCGGGTGTGGTCCGGGTTCGGCGCGGTACGTTCGACGGCACGCAGGCGGACGGAGGCCGCCCGCGGGTTCTCGGCCTTCTCGGTCTCGCTCGCCGGTTCCGCACCTCGGGTCAACCAGCGCAACCTGGGGCCCGCGCCCTCGGGCACCACCGGCAGGTCCGGCGGGACCGAGGCCTCCGCGTAGCCGCGCAGTTGCCGCTTGACCAGCCGGTCCTCAAGCGAGTGGTACGACAGGACGACGAGCCGGCCGGACACGGCCAGCGCGTCGAAGGCCGCGGGCAACGCCCGGGCGAGCACGTCGAGTTCGGCGTTGACCTCGATACGTAACGCCTGGAAAGTACGTTTCGCCGGATTGCCGCCGGTCCGCCGGGCCGGCGCCGGGATGGCGTCGCGTACCAGGTCGGCGAGCCGCGCCGAGGTGGCGAACGGGGCGACGGCCCTGGCCTGGACGATCGCACCGGCGATGCGGCGGGCGAAGCGCTCCTCGCCGTATTCCCGCAGGATGCGGGTCAGCGCGTCGGCATCGTAGGTGTTGAGGACGTCGGCGGCAGTCCTGCCCTGTGTCTGGTCCATCCGCATGTCCAGCGGCGCGTCCCGGGAGTAGGCGAACCCACGGTCGTCCGTGTCCAGCTGCAACGACGACACGCCGAGGTCGAACAGGATGCCCTGCACCACCGGATGACCGAGCCGGTCCAGAATCTCGGCCACCTCGTCGTAGACGGCGTGGACGAGCTCCACCCGGCCGGGGGCGAGCCCGTGCAGCCGCTCACCGCTGCGCTCCAGGGCGTCGGGGTCGCGGTCGAGCCCCACCAGCCGTACGTGCGGGAAGGCCGTGAGCACAGCCGCGGCATGCCCACCGAGACCCACCGTCGCGTCCACCACGATCGCTCCGGATGCCCGCAGGGCGGGAGCCAACAAAGTCAGTACACGGTCGGTCAGCACAGGCGTATGTGTGGCGTTCAGTGCTGAGCCTCCCTCGACCGCTCGTGGACCTCGTCTTCAGATGTGCTGACGGGCATGGGGGGCTTCGTCGGCGGAAGCCACCGGGCGGCGGGCCCGGGTCGGGTGACCGGGGCCGACCGCCCTCGCGTACGTCCCGGATGCCGGCCGCCGGGGAAGGGGCAGCCGGAGGGGACGGTGCGCGTGGCGAGCCCGCGGAGCACCCGGATCCATGAACCCAAGGCAGCTCAGATCACTCCGGGCAGGACCTCCTCGGACAGCTCGGCGAAGCTCTCCTCCTGGCTTTCCAGGTAGGCCTGCCACCGCTGGGCATCCCAGATCTCAATCCGGGTGTTGGCCCCATTGACCACGCAGTCGCGCATCAAGCCCGCGTAGGACCGCAGCGGAGCCGGAACCGTGATCCGCCCCTGCCGGTCCGGCACGTCGTCCGCGGCCGAGGAGAAGAACACCCGGCTGTAGTCACGCAACGCCTTTGCGGTAACCGGAACGGTACGGAGGGACTCGCTGATCCGGGTGAACTCCGCCATCGGAAAGACATACAGGCAGCGTTCCTGCCCCTTGGTGATCACAAGCCCCCCCTCCAACTCGTCGCGGAATTTCGCGGGTAGCGTCAGCCGCCCTTTGTCGTCGAGCCGCGGCGCGTGGCTGCCGAGAAACACCGGCAACCTCCTCGCCACTGCGAGGAAGACAGCGACAGGCTCACCCCGCGACGGCCACCCGTAAGCTGCTGTCCCCCACTGCGCGCCACTCTACCCCACTC
>NZ_CDWWXA010000108.1:0-10256 GCF_977971845.1 Frankia sp. CeCAU1
GGGCCGGCTCGCCGGCCGGTTCCGGCGCGGCCCGGAGAGGGAGAGAAGTGGGACAGACAACGAACACCGCCGCTCGCGAGGTCGAGCACGAGGTGGAGATCGACGCCGAGGCCACGACGATCTACGGATTCATCGCGGACGTCACGCGGTGGCCGCTGATGTTCCCGCCCACCGTGCACGTCGAGCAGCGGGAGACGGGTCGGGGGACCGAGCGCATCCAGCTCTGGGCCCTCGCGAACGACGAGGTCAAGACGTGGACGTCACGGCGCTCGCTGGATCCGATCGGGCTGCGGGTGGAGTTCCGCCAGGAGGTGTCCGCGCCGCCGGTAGCGTCGATGGGCGGCGCCTGGATGATCGAGCCGCTGGCGTTGGACCGGTCACGGGTCCGTCTCCTGCACGACTACCGGGCCGTCAACGACGATCCGGCGGCCCTGGAGTGGATCGAGCAGGCGGTTGACCGCAACAGCCGGTCGGAGCTGGCGGCGCTGAAGCAGAACGCGGAGCTGGCCGCGGCCCGCTCCGATCTGCTCCTCGACATCGACGACACGGTGCAGATCAACGGGGCCGCCGCGGACGTCTACGACTTCCTCAACGAGGCGCAGCTGTGGGAGGGCCGCCTGCCGCATGTCGCGCGGGTCACGCTGACGGAGGACGTCGCCGGCATCCAGGTTCTGGAGATGGACACCCGCTCGAAGGACGGGTCGTCGCACACCACCAGATCGGTGCGGGTGTGCCTGCCCCACCGGAAGATCGTCTACAAGCAGACCGTGCTGCCGGCCCTCATGACGATGCACACGGGGCAGTGGCTCCTGGAGCCCGGCGCGGATGGCGTGCGGGCGACCTCACGGCACACGGTCGCGATCAACGAGGCGGGCATCGGCGCGGTCCTCGGAGGAGACGCGACGGTGTCGGACGCCCGGGACTTCGTGCGCACCGCGTTGAGCACCAACAGCTCGGCGACCCTCGCGCACGCGAAGGAGTACGCGGAGCGCGCACGACGCTGAGCGGGCCCGTCACGGCCGACCTCTCGCAGGCCCGCAGGTCGGGGTTCGACCCTTTAGGAGGTGCCTGATGGCAGGGGCATCGGCGGCTTTCCTGCGCGCCGGCGCCGTCGAAGCCGCATCGACGGCGGCACGCCACGCCGAGGAGGCGGACGAGCGCCGGGTTCTGCATCCGGACGTGGTGAAGTCGTTGGTCGCCGCCGGTTTCGCGCGGCATCTCGTGCCGACCCGGTGGGGCGGTTGCGACGGGGCGGTGCTGGAGCTCCTCGACGCGCTCGCGCTGGTCGGCGCCGGCTGCGCCGCGGCGGCGTGGTGCGCGGCGGTGACCGCCGGTGCCGCCCGCATGGGCGCCTACCTGCCCGAACAGGGCCAGGCCGAGCTGTGGTCCGACGGGCCGGACGCGTTCGTGGTGGGCGCGCTCCAGCCGGCCGGCACGGCCCGGCTCGACCACCGCGGCTGGCTGCTGCGCGGCGAGTGGGCCTTCACCAGCGGGGTGGACTTCGCCGACTGGGCCCTGGTCGCGGCGGACATCGGCGGCCAGGCGGAACCGCAGCCGTGGTTCTTCGCCGTGCCGCGCGCCGACTTCACCATCACGGACACCTGGTTCAGCACCGGCATGCGTGGCACGGGCAGCAACACGCTCGTCCTGGACGGCGTGTTCGTCCCCCCACACCGGGCATTCGACCGCGCGGAACTGATGCGCGGCCGACCGGTGGGGTCCGCCGCGGCCTGCCACCGGGTGCCGCACCGCGCGATCAGCGGTGTGCTGTTCGCCAGCCCGGCACTCGGCGCGGCGCGTGGTGCCCACCGCTCGTGGGCGCGGCGGATCACTGAGGGGGGCGGGTGGCCCGGCGGATCCCCGACGCGGCGGGCGGCGGCGCACCTGACTGCCGCCCGGGTCGCCGGGGAGATCGACATCGCCGAACTCCTGCTACGGCGCGCGGCGGCGGTGTGTGACAGCGGCCCGGTGCACCCGGCGGAGACGCTGCGCAACGCGCATGACTGCGCGCTGGCGGCGGATCGGCTGGTCGGGGCGGTGGAGACCCTGTTCCGCACGGCGGGGTCGCGCGGCCAGCTGATGAACAGCGCGCTCCAGCGGTTCTGGCGGGATGTCCACAGTCTCGCCAGCCACGTGGCGCTGCAGCTCGAACCGAGCGCCGGAGCATACGGGGAATTCCTGCTCGACGGTGGCCTGCCGGCCTGACCTGGCCACCGGTCCCGAACACCTTCGACCCGAGGGGGCTCTTCATGACCCAGCAGGCCTCGCCTACCGCCTCGTTCGCGCCGGCGGAGCTGTACACGCAGGTTCTTCAATTCTACGCCCACCAGATGGGCCTCCTCGACGAGCGGCAGGCGGACAGCTGGGCGGACACCTTCGCCGAGGACGCGGTCTTCCAGGAGGCCGCACGTATGGATCCGCTGCTCGGCCGGCCGGCCATCCGAGCCTCGGCACGTGCCAGCGTCGAGCGGGCCGCCGCGAGCGGTCTGCAGGTGCGGCACTGGATCGGCATGCTCCAGGTGCGTCCCGGCCCGAACGGAACCGTCGACACCCGCTGCTACGCGCTGGCGATGCGCACGCCCAAGGGCGGCGAGCTGGAGCTGTTCGCCAGTGTCGTCTGCGCGGACCATCTTGTTCCGACCCGCGGTGGCTGGATGGTGCGCCATCGCGACCTGACCCATGACGGATTCGCGCCAGCCTGAACCGAGCGGAGCGGCGACGAACGACGCGGCCAGGCGAGAGTGAGAGACCGTGAAGATCGGAATCGTCTTCTTTCCCACCGTCGGCCCGCGAGACAAAAGTGCCCAGGACTACTTTGACGAGGCCCTCCACCTGGTGGACCTCGCCGAGGATCTCGGCTTCGACCACGTCAAGATGGTGGAGCACTACTTCTTTCCGTACGGCGGTTACAGTCCCGACCCGGTGACCTTTCTCGCGGCGGCGGCGGGCCGCACCCGTCGGGTGCGGCTGGGAACCAGTGCGACGATCCCGGCATTCGTCCATCCGGTAAAGCTCGCCGGGAAGCTCGCGATGCTCGACAACATCTCCCACGGGCGCCTGGACGCCGCCTTCGGGCGGGCGTTCCTGCCAGACGAGTTCCGGGCCTTCGGTATCTCCCTCGACGAGAGCCGGTCCCGGTTCACCGAGGGCGTCGAGGCCGTGAAGTTGCTGTGGACCACCGAGAACGCCGAGTGGAACGGCGCGTTCCACCGCTTTGGACCGGTGACGCTGCTGCCCCGGCCCGTGCAGCAGCCGCACCCACCGGTCTTTGTCGCCTCGGCACGCAGCCTCGACTCCGTCGCCGCGGCGGCGAGGTCCGGGCACCATCTGCAGACCGTCCCCAACGCGATGTCGGTGGCGGAGCTCGGCGAGCGGATCGGGCTGTTCCGCTCCACCTGGTCGGCCGCCGGCCATCGTGCCGCACCACAGATCCAGCTTTCCTTCCCCTGCGTGGTGAGCGATTCACCGGACGAGGCGCGGCGGAAGGGGAGGCTCGACGAACAGCGGAACACCGCCGCGATCAGTGCGGCGGTTCGATCCTGGCAGTCGACGTCGAGCAGTGCCTATCCCGGCTACGAGAGCCTCGCGAACATCGGCGGTCGTGACGCCTTCGATGACAAGCTCGCCGACGACAAGCTTCTGGTCGGCTCACCGGACGAGGTGCTGGGCCAGCTTGAACGCGTCGCCGCGCGCTGCGGTGACGACATCGTCATCAGCCTGGGTGTCCATTCCGGACATCTGTCGGTGCGTGACGCCGACACGACAATGCGCCTGCTCGCCGAGCAGGTGTTCCCGAAGCTGCTGACATCCGGCTGACCACTGGTGCGAAGGCGGCGGGCCGACGACAGCCCTCCGGCCTGGCGCCGCTCTGGTGCCTGGGAGACAGCGCGACAAGGAGGAAGCCATGACCACGGACGTGGGCGCCGAGCGGGGCCGGGTCGCCGTGATCGGCGCCGGCTCGATCGGGCTTGGATGGATCACTCTGTTTCTGGCCCACGGGTATCGGGTGCGGGTCAACAGCACCCGCAGCAACATCGAGACGGTCATCCACGATGCGCTGCGGCTGTTCACCCCGGGGCTGCCCGGCGCATCGCGGGACCCCGCGGACCTCGCCGGACGGCTGGAGATCGAGCCGGACCTGGAGCGGGCGGTCGCGGACGTGGCGGTCGTCCAGGAGAACACACCCGAGAACCTGGAGATCAAGCAGGATCTGTTCGCCCGGCTGGAGAAACACGCCGCGGCCGGAACGCTGCTGCTGTCGTCGACCTCGACGATGCTGCCGGCCGACCTGGGCGCCCGCATGGACAACCCGAGCCACCTCATCGTCGGTCATCCGTTCAACCCACCACACGTGATACCGCTGGTGGAGGTGGTGGGAGACACAACCTCGGACCCGGACGCGGTCAGCGCGGCTGCCGAGTTCTATCGCTCGGTCGGGAAGACTCCGGTGGTCCTGCGCCGGCCGATCGCCGCCTTCGCCGCGAACCGGCTTCAGTCAGCCCTCCTGCAGGAAAGTATTCACCTCGTCCGCGAGGGGGTGGTGACGGTGGCCGAGCTCGACGACATCGTGACCGGCTCCCTCGGCCCACGCTGGGCGACGGTTGGTCCCTTCCAGTCGTTCCACCTCGGCGGCGGGCCGGGGGGCCTGCGGAACTGGCTGGGCACACTCGGCAGCGGCCTGCAGCAGGGCTGGGCGGCGCTGGGACGGCCGGTGCTGGACGAGGACACCCTGGATCTGGTGCTGGACCAGACGGACCAGGCATTCGGCGGGATCGCCTACGAGGAACTCGCCGCGCGTCGGGACCGGCTGCAGAAGGCGGTGCTGGCTGCGGTCGCCAGTGCCGATGACGCGCCACCGCCCCGGTCTGGCTCCTGAGCCGAGCGTCCGCGGCTCCCCGCGGCGCTTCCCCGGCCGCCGCGATGCCGCCCCGGCCGCGAGGAGCCGCCGGCACCGTGCCCGGGGCGGTCTCACCGCTCCGGGCCTGTCAGCTGGCGAAATCCGTCGTCCGCGCCAGCGCATCCCACCGCTCCCATTCCGCGAGCCGCTCGCGGTACACCTGCGGCGCGAGGTCGGCCGCGCTGTTGCCGAGCAGGATCCGCAGCGGTGGCTGCGCGGCGTCGACGACGGTCCGCAGCGCCTTGCCCAGCCTGTGGGGATCACCAGGCTGGACGTGCGCGTACACCCCGGACATGCCGTGCCGACGCCGGGCGAGCACGTCGTCGTACTCGGTCATCGGCGTCGCCCGCTCCATGCTGGAGGCGCTCCAGTCGGTCCGGAACTCGCCCGGCTCGACGATCGTCACACGGATGCCGAAATCGGCGACCTCGTGTGCCAGAGTCTCGCTCATGCCTTCGAGCGCCCACTTGCTGGCGTGGTACATGCCGATGTTAGGATAGGTCGCCACGCCGGCGATGCTGGACATCTGAAGAATGTGGCCGCCACCCTGCCTGCGCATAACAGGCAGCACCGCCTGAGTGCACCACAATGCACCGAAGAAGTTGACGTCCAGCTGTGCGCGGGCCTGCTTCTCGGTGACTTCCTCGACTGCACCCGAAAGCCCGTAGCCAGCGTTGTTCAGCAGTACGTCGATGCTTCCCGCAGCGGCGACCGCTCGGTCCACGACGTCGAACACCATTGACCGGTCGGTCACGTCCAGGGCGAACCGGAGAAGCTGGTCGGGATACCGTTCAGCCAGCTCCTTGAGCGTGTCACGGTCGCGGGCCGTCGCGACGACCCGGTCGCCCGCGGCCAGCAGAACCTCGCTGGTGGCGCGGCCCAGTCCCCGCGAAGCCCCGGTGACCAGCCAGGTGCGGCGGACGGGGCCCGGTGGTGCGGCATCGCCCCGGCCGAGCGCCGAAGCCGGCTGAGGGCTGTGACCAGATTCCGTGTCTGACATGATCGCTCCATTCCCGATGCGGTCATGGCGGCGCCGGGCAGCGGCAGTGACCGGCGGTATCGCGTTAGGCGGAGAATTCGCGGATCCGACCGGGACCGGATTCCCCCCGGACCGGAATGCTGACAGGCGGGGTTACAGCGCCGCCGGACGTCCGGCCGCGGACAGCCCAGGGTTCGCTGGGGATCCGATGAAAGCTCGGTCGAGCGCGGGCGGACGATGCGGAGAACGAGCTGGTGGGTCAGTCGAGAGCATCGTCACCGTCATCGCCGGACGCCGGCCGGCGTACCCAGCGCTCGTCGAAGAGCAGGCTGGTCGGCGGGCTACCGGGCAGCGATGCTCGGGCCGGACCGTTCTCGGCACGCAGCCCGTCCAGCGCGATCGCGATGATGCGGGCCCGGGCCTGGGCCGCCGCCGCGAACAGATCGTCACGGGCGAGCCCGCGGACCTGCTCCAGCAGGTGCGACCGGCCGAGCTGCTCGATCAGCAGCGAGACGTCGAAATGGGATACGTCGCCCCGTAGGACCCCGGCCTGACGGGCACGCTCCACCAGCGCACCGAGCAGCTCGTCGCCGAGGTCCGCCGCGGCCTGCATCTGCTCGGTCACCTCGATGGTGCCGGCGATCGGCGCGAGCGAGCCCTGGCCGAACTCGATACGGCCACGGACGAACTCCGCCAGCCCCGTCCAGGGGTCGTCGATGGCGAGGGCGCTCTCGGCGGCCGCGTTCCAGCTTTCGAGCGACAGCATCGACAGCCGTTGGAACAGCTCTTCCTTGGTGCGGTAACGCCGGTAGAGACTGCCGATCCCGACGCCGGCGCGGGCAGCGATCGCGGCGACCGACGCATGGGCTCCGTCAGCCGCCAGAACCTGGCGAGCCGCATCGAGCAGCGCCCTGTCGTTGCGCTCCGCCTCCGCATGCCGCGGGGCACGCGTCGGGCGCCCGGCCATGTCGGCATCCTATCCCTTGCGGAGTAATCCGCTCCGTTATAGGCTCCGACGGAGCGATTTGCTCCGTTTGAAAACCCGCCGGGAGCGCCCCCGGCACCTCGGGAAGGATGTGCGCACGGCCGCTCCGGGACGACGCCCACCGGAGGTGGACCCCGTCCGGCCGCCGACATCAGGCCAGGGCCGGCGGCGGACCTCACCGGGGTTCACTATCCGCCGCCAGATAGCGATGACAGACCCGCCAGCCGTCCACTCCGCGCACGAGGTGATCGAAGCAACGCACGTGGCCGCGCAATGCCAAGGGGCCGCCATACGGAGTGACGGTCGGAAAAGCGTAGCTGCGCGCGCGTACGCTGCCGTCCGGCTGCCACCGCACGTCGAGCATCCCGAGCCAGTGCCGGATATCGAGCGGACCGGCGGCATGGATACGCGCTACGCCATCCCGAAGCGAGCCAAGGATGGCCACATGCCCTATATCCGGCGCGTCCTGCAGGTTCGAGTCCAGGACGGCGTCGGCCGTGAACGTGCGCACCCAGCCGTCCGGGTCAGGGTCGGCGCCGTCCAGCAGGCTCATCTGCGCCGCGTAGAACTGCAGGATCTCGTGATAGATCTCGGCCGAAGGAACGGAGGTGAGGAGCTCCGAGGACACCGTCATCTTCTCGCCTTTCTATCAGTGCTATCGTCCGCGTCGAATCAGTCAGACCCTAATGCCGACGAACAGCCCGGGTCCACCGTCGACGGCGATGAGCTCCGCCTTGAGGTCCGCCTGGGCGAACGCCTCCTCGTACTGGCCCCGGGTGAACAGGGTCAGCAGGTCGATCTCCTTGATATGGCTGACACCGTCGGCGCCGGCCAGCAGGTAGTGCAGTTCCATGCGGGTCTGGTCACCCACGCGGGTCGAGTGGGAGACACGGGTTATCGCCCGGTTTCCCTCGGACACCGCGTGCGCCGCGACATAACCATCCAGAAACGTGTCCGGAAAATACCACGGCTCGATGACGACGGTGCCGTCCGGCGACAGGTGCGAGGCCATGCAGCGCAGCGCGGCCGCCAGGTCCTCGAAAGTGCGCAGATAGCCGATGGAGCTGAACATGCAGACGACCGCGTCGAAGGTCCGGCCAACCCACAGGCTACGCATGTCGGCCTGCAGCAGCGGCCGGCCGGGGAGCCGCCGGCCGGCGACCGAGAGCATCGGCTTCGACAGGTCGGTCCCCGCTACGTCGGCGAAGAGCGTCGCGAAGTGCTCCAGGTGGTTTCCGGTGCCGCAGGCCACATCGAGCAGGCTGCGTGCGTCGGGCGTGCGGGTCCGGACCAGCTCGGCGACCCGCCGGGCCTCCGCCGCGTAGTCCTTCCGGCTGCGGTAAAGGACGTCATACATCTCGACAGCTCGGTTGTCCTCGTACACGGCGACCCCATCCGCTGGATTCACAGGCGCCGGCCGCTCCTGGCGCGGCCCGCTCTGCCGTATTCTGCGAAACACCGCTGGAGGAACGCTTGACGTTTGATTGGGCAGCACGCCGGAACCACCGGGACGGCCCCGCGGCGGCATCACCCACCGCCGCGCACCGGCGCACGCAGCCACCCGACGCACCGGGTTTAGTGGTTCTTGAGCGGGTCTCCGCGGCTCTTCAAGCCGCTCCGGCCAGACTGGGCCTCGACTGACGAGCGCCCGACATGTGCCCTGCCATCCGTAGGCATCAAGTCGACGATGGGAGAAAGACCCGTGTTCCAGCAGCTGTCAGATTTCCACGAATGGTTCAAGCAGAGAGCTGAAGCGAACACCTACCAGATATCCGTCGTCGCGCTCGACCAGCTTGACGGATGGGGCTTCGACAGTGATTCAGGGAATCTCTCGCATCGTTCGGGGAAGTTCTTCTCGATCGAGGGGATAGAGGTCGCCACGGACCACCGCGAGGTGCCGACCTGGAGCCAGCCGATCATCCTGCAGCCAGAGATCGGCATACTCGGAATCCTGGTCAAGAGCTTCGCCGGGGTGCCGCACTGCCTGATGCAGGCGAAGATGGAGCCGGGCAACATCAACGGGCTGCAGATCTCACCCACCGTCCAGGCCACCCGCAGCAATTACACCCGGGTGCACGGCGGAAGCTCGGTGCCCTACCTGGAGCACTTCCTCGCGCCGCGGGCCGGACGGGTCGTCTTCGACTCCCTGCAGTCCGAGCAGGGCTCGTGGTTCCTCAACAAGCGAAACCGGAACATGATCGTCGCGGTGGACGACGATGTCGAGGTCCGTGACGACTTCTGCTGGCTGAGCGTACCCCAGCTGCGGGAGCTGGTGCACGCGGAGAACATCGTCAACATGGACTCCCGGACGGTGCTGTCCGGCATGTCATTCCTCACCGGCGACACCGGTGGGGGCGAGGCGTTGCACACCACCCACGAGCTGCTGAGCTGGTTCACGGAGGTCAAGGCGCGGTATCGGCTCGACCGTCAGGTCATCCGGCTGTCGGAGGTCAAGGACTGGATCCGGTCGAGTGATCGGATCTCCCACGAGCTGGAGCTGTTCTTCAACGTCATCGGCGTCAGCGTCCGCGCCAGCAACCGTGAGGTCATGAGCTGGTCGCAGCCGATGTTCCAGCCGACCTGCCAGGGCGTCATCGCCTTCGTGACCAGGTGGATCAAGGGCGTCCGGCACCTGCTGGTGCACGCCCGGACTGAGCCCGGAACGGGCGACGTCGTGGAGATGTCGCCCACCGTCAACTGCTCACCAGAAAACTACCGCGGCCTCGGTCGCGACCAGCAGCCGCCGTTCCTCGACTTCGTGCTCGCCGCGCCACCCGAGCGGATCCTCGTCGACGTGGTGCACTCGGAGGAGGGCGGACGCTTCTACCACGCCGAGAACCGGTACCAGCTCGTCGAGGCCGACGAGGACTTCCCGCTCGAGGTACCGCCGGACTTCGTCTGGATGACGGTGTCGCAGCTCACGAGCTTCGTGCCGTACGGCAACCATGTCAACGTCGGCGCGCGTTCCCTGCTGACCTGCATCACGCGGCGCCCGGACCTGGAGGAGGCGGCGTGACCGTCCCGGGTGGCGGCACAGGCATGCCAGCGCTCACCCGCACGGCGACAGGGACGGTGGCTCGGGGCGCCGGCCCCGACCCCGACCAGCTCCGGGAGGCGCTGGCCCATTTCCCCAGCGGAGTCGTCATCGTCACCACCCGGAGCGAAACCCGCACGCCGCACGGGTTCACCGCGAGCTCGTTCTGCGCGGTGTCCCTGGAGCCGCCGCTGGTGTCGGTGTGCCTGGCCCGGGCGGCACGCTGCCATCCGGCGTTCGGCGGCGGCGACCGGTTCACCGTCAACATGCTCCGGCCAGGGCACGTCGAACTGGCGAGGCGGTTCGCGCGCAGTACCGGCGACAAGTTCGAGGACGGATCGTTCCGGTGCACCCACCGATA
>NZ_CDWWXA010000108.1:10475-17045 GCF_977971845.1 Frankia sp. CeCAU1
GACCTCGACCTGTGCCGCGGCGAACCGTTCGACCAGCTCGCGCAGCCAGCGCAGCTCGCGGGTGGCGTCCGCGACAGTGCCCGGGGTGATGCACACCCGCGGTCCCGCCGCCGGGCGCCGCAACCACTCCGGAGCCAGTCCCCCACCGTTGTACGGCAGGTACCGGATGCGGATACCCAGCCGGCTGCCGACCAGCGGCGCGGCCAGCGCGAGCGGATCATGCACCAAAAGGTCGGGCTCCCAGTCCCTGCAGAGATCGACGACCCCGTCGGCCATCCCTGCCGCGACCGCCGCGAACCAGGTGGTCGCCTGGACGAGGCGGGGACCAGGCCGCGCACTCGGGTCGGATGGCGGCGCGGCAGGCTGGATCAGGCCGGGAGGCGGACTGGGACCGACCGGCGAGACCGACAGGCCGCACGCCGCGAAGTCGGGAGCGACCGCGACCCGCACCTCATGGCCGGCGAGCTGTATCGCCCATGCGGTGGGCACCATCGGAAGAAGATGCCTGGAAAGCGGGCATGACACGAAAAGGATACGCACGTCGTCCCCTCTGATTCGCGCGCTGACGCGGTGTCAGCCCGCGCACTCGTCGTCCGGCGACGTCCGTTTATCCGGCGGCGTCCGCCACGTGTTGCCCAGCCTGGTCCAGGATCAGCCGGACCTTTGAGCCGAGCTCGGTGCGGATGAACGAACGGGCCTGCTCCAGGCTGGTGCTCGCGCCGAGGAGCTCCGCGATCCCAGGGCCGTTGATCACCACGGTCTGGATCGAGCGGACCACAGTGTGATCGCCGCCGTCCTCGATGTCCCACCGCACGTGATGGCTGCTGGCCAGTGGCGGCAGTCGTAGCTGCTTGTAGACGATCCCGCGGGGTGGTCGGCCCACCCGCGCGGTCCGTGTCGTCAGCACACCACCCCGGCGCTCCGCGGTGTCGATCTCCACGAGCTGGACGTCCGGCTCGTCCTGCTGGACGTCCACCCGCGTCACGTGGGGCAGCCGGTCGGGCCACCGGTCGACCGCATACAGGAAGTCGTAGACACGATCGGCCGGCCCGTCAACACGCACGTCGTCGTGCAGCGTAAGCAGGAAGTCGGGTGCACTCACCGCCCGCTCCGCGGCGGCCCGCACCGCGGCCGTCTCCGCCTCGGCCACCACGTCGACCTGCCGGACCACCGCACCGATGTCCGCCGATACGCCCGCCGTCACGCGCAGCTCATGCGCCAGCCTGAGCAGGCATTCCCCGTCGGAAACCGGGACGACGGTCCAGGCACGCTCCATCGACTCCAGCGGCGGCGGTGGCTGCTCCACGCGGAACCAGATCCGTAGATCCTCCTGCTGACACCGACGGAACGCGACCCAGCGCTCGACCCGGGTGCCGGATGTGGTCCACATCCCCACCCGTTCAAGTTCGCCGTCCGTTCCCAGCCTCTCGGCGTGAACAAACGGGGCGAAGATGCTCGGCCAGTGCTCGAGCCCGGCCAGCAGCCGGTAGACGAAACCGGCTGGAGCGCCCACCCGAATCTCGTGTTCCCTGCGCAGGAATGGGGCCAGCGTCATCGGAGACGATCCCTTCGGTGGAGACGGTGCGGAGCGAGCGGACAGCGGCGGCCCGGACAGGGCGGACTGGGCAGACCGGCAGGGTCAGGCCAGCCAGAGTGTTGCGTGAGCCGATCCGTCGGCCGCGGTGGAGGACCCCGCGACCGCGCCTCGGTCGTTCACGCCGTACGCCTCCGCCGGCCCGGCGGTGGCGGTCGGCAGCCGGGTGACCTGGCCGCTCGGACTCCACGCCACCGCGCTGCGGGTGCCGTCGCTCGCGCTTAAGAAGCCGATGACGATCCCCCGCTCGTTGACGCCATAGGCACCGGCACCGGTGTCGCCGGGCAGCGGCGGCAGCTCGGTGATCCCACCGGCGTGGTCCCAGCGGACCGCGTGCGACCTCGCACCCGTGGTGGCGAGACCGACGATGATGCCGGTGTCGCTGACGGCGCTCGCCTCACTGGAGTCGCTGCCCGGCAGGTCGGCGAGTCTGGAGACGGTTCCGTCAGGGTTCCACCGGACGGCCCGCGCAACGCCGGCTGCAGTCTTCGAATAGCCGACGATCACACCCCTGTTGTTGATCCATCCCGCGGAGCTGGCGGTATCCCCCGGTAGCTGGGGCAGGGCCACGGGCGTGCTGGCCGAGGTCCACCGCAGCGCGTGGTACAACCGGTCCGGCCCACTCCAGAAGCCGATGACCGTGCCCTGGTTGTTGACCGCATAGGCCCGGCTCAGAATGCTCCCGGCAGGCGTCGTCAGCGCGGTGATCTGGCCAGCCGCGTCCCATTCCACCGGATGGGTGGGGCCACCGGGAATCAGGGAGGCGCCAACCGTCACGGTGCCAGCGTCGTTGATGGTGAAGGCGACGCTCGCCTCGTCCCCGGGCAGGGTGCCGAGGTCGGTCGGTACACCCAGGCTGTTCCACCGGACGGCGTGGTTGCGGCCGCTGGCACTCGCCGAGTAGCCGACGACGACCGCGCTGTTGTTCACGTCGTAGGCGCCGCTGCTGCTGCCGCCGGGCAGGGTACCGAGGTCGATCACCGACCCGCCGGTGCCGGCCGACGAGGGTCCGGCGCTGACCAGCGGGAGGGCCAGCGCCACCACCGCAGCACCGATCGCGCGAAAACCGCGGACGCGGCGGGTTCGCCGTCGCCGCGTCGTCCCGGCAACTCGGGGTGACGTGCTTGTTCCGGTCATGCGCTTCCTTTCACAAGGGAATGACAACGGCGCCTGCCGACGTGGTGCGCAGCGGCGCGCGGAACGGTTCGCGCCTGCCCGCACAGCATTCGCGCGTGGCGGTCCTTCGTCGGCGGTGGCGGAGCGGGGCGCCGGAAGCCTCGGGCCTGCTTTGCGTGAGCCGTTGCCGGACGGTGTGCGTCAGGTTTCCCCGGCCGGCGGGAGTTCTTCGGCGGCCGGGTGATGATCCTCCAGGGATCGTCGCGGTCTCCTTGTCTCGGCGGGGCGCCGGACTCCGCGTGCGGGACCTGGACCGCAACGCGCCGTGCCTCGCGGAAAAGATCTCAGATCGCTCTCGAGCGTCACCAGCGCCGCGCTCCGGAGTCGACCGAGGCCCGTTCGCGGCCTGGTCGAGATGCGCTGGAGATCCACTCGGCACCTGCTGGAGGTCCCGTCGAGGCAGCTGGGGTGAGTCGGTCCGGTCCTGGTGTCCGGCACCGGGCGCCCCGGGGGCGAGGCTGTCGGCAGCGCCGTCCCGTGGCCCTCGCGGCGCGACGACCCGGCACCCAGCAGCTTGCGGAGCGATTCACTCCGTTATAAGATCTCCAAATCGGAGTGAATCGCTCCGATTGACGAAGAGGGCGGGATTGTGCGCGCTGTGGTGATGGACCGGTTCGGCGGCCCGGAAGTACTCACGGTCCGCGACGTCGCGGATCCGGTTCCAGGACGCGGCCAGGTGCTGGTAGCGGTCGAGTACGCCGGCATCACCTTCGTCGAGACGCAGGTCAGGGCTGGCCGTGGCCCTGCGCTGCGAAACCCTCCGCCGCTGCCCCGGGTCCCGGGTAACGGCGTCGGCGGACAGGTCGTCGCCGTCGGAGCGGACGTCGACCCGGCCCTCGCCGGAGTGGTGGTCGTCACGACGACGGGAGGCACCGGCGGCTACGCCGAGCTCGCCGTCGCGGATGCGGACGACCTGATCCCGGTGCCCTCCACCGTCCCGGTGCGGGACGCGGTGGCGCTGCTGGCGGACGGCCGCACCGCGGTCCTCCTGCATGGCCAGGCGGAGGTGAAGCCCGCCGAGTCGGTGCTGGTCGAGGCAGCCGGCGGCGGCCTCGGCAGTCTGCTGGTCCAGCTCTCGGCGGCCGCCGGCGCCACGGTGATCGGTGCCGCGCGCGGCACCGCCAAACGTGAGCTGGTGATGTCCCTGGGCGCGGCGGCCTACGTCGACTACTCCCGGCCGGGCTGGACGTTGGAGGTCGTCGAGGCCACCCGCGGGACGGGTGTCGACCTGGTCTACGACGGTGTCGGGGGTGACATCGGCGCCCACGCCCTGACCACCCTGCGGGCCGGCGGACGGATCAGCATCCACGGAATGGCCAGTGGCAGCTGGACCGAGCCGCCCGCCGGCGTGACGGTGATCAGCGGTGATACGCCGACACCGGAGCAGATGCGTGCGCTCGCCGCGGAGGCGCTCGCGCAGGCGGCGGCCGGCAGGCTACGCCCGATCATCGGTCAGACCTACCCGCTGGGCGAGGCGGCCGCAGCCCACCAGGCGATCGAGGACCGGGAGACGGCCGGCAAGACCCTGCTGGTCCCATGACCCGGCCCGAGGCCCACTCCGGCTCCGCGGATGGACCGAACCCGTCGAACGATCTGGAGCAGGCCGGTCCGAGTCTCGTGCCGCTGGCCACGACCCTGATCGTCGGGGCGTTCGCGGCCCTGCTCGACACCACTGTCGTGGCGGTCGCGATCGACACGCTGGGGCGCGACCTGCAAGCGGACATCACGGTGATCCAGTGGGTCACGACGTCCTACCTGCTGGCGATGGCTGCCGTCATCCCGGTGGTCGGCTGGCTGGTCGACCGGTTCGGCGCCCGCGCGATCTGGTCGGGTGCCCTCGGGCTGTTCCTGGCCGGATCGGTGCTGTCAGGCCTGGCCTGGTCCGCTGGCGCGCTAATCGCCTTCCGGGTGCTGCAGGGCCTGGGTGGCGGCATGATCCTTCCGCTGACCCAGCTGGTACTCGCCCGGGCCGCCGGCCCGCAGCGCTTCGGGCGGGTCATGGGCGTCGTCGGCCTGGTCGGCCAACTGGCGCCGATCTCCGGCCCGGTGCTGGGCGGCCTGCTGATCGACACCTGGGGCTGGCGGTGGATCTTCTTCGTCAACGTGCCGATCGTCGTGGTCTCGCTGCTCATGACAACACGGTGGTTCCCCCGCGAAGACCCGCGCACGGAGCGTTCCCTGGACGTGGTGGGCCTGGTCCTGCTGCCCACCGGCATCGTGGCGATGATCTACGCGCTGTCGAACGTCGAGTCCGGAAGCACGGTGGTGTCCGCACAGGTGCTCGTCGCCGCGCTGGTCGGCGTCGCGCTGCTGGCCGCCTTCGTCCTGCGGCCGACGACACCAGGCCGGCCGTCGCTCATCGATCTACGCCTGTTCGGCGACCGTTCCTTCCGCGGCGGCTCGGTGATGCTGTTCGTCTTCGGCGTGACGAGCTGGGGCCCGATGTTCGTGCTCCCCCTCTACTACCAGCAACTGCGGGGGCTGTCCGCACTTGACGCCGGGTTCGCCCTCGCACCGCAGAGCGTCGGCCTGGGGCTTGCGTACCTCGCAACCGGCCGGTACGCCGACCGGCTCGCGCCACGCCCGCTCGTGGCAGGGGGTCTGGTGGTCGCGAGCGCGGGCACTCTGCCGTTCGTCTTCGCCACCGCCGACAGCAACCTGACCCTGCTTGGCATCTCGCTGTTTGTCCGCGGGATCGGGTTCGGGGCCGCGAGCCTGCCTGCCAGCGCCGCCGTGTACCGGACGCTACGAACGGCTGACATTCCGGGCGCGACCAGCGCGAGCAACGTCATCCAGCGCGTCGGCGCGGCGACCGGCACGGCCGTGATGGCTCTCATTCTCCAGGCGGACGGGTTCACCCCTGCACTCACCTGGATGTTCGTCCTCACCTCGGGCGCGCTCGCCGGGACCGTGTTTCTGCCAGGGCAGAAGCCGGCACCGGCGCCGCGGGACACGGTGCCCACGACGACGGCCACCGGCGCCCAGTAGGTGCGAGCAGGGCATCGGCGGCCCTCGCGGTGTCGCCGGTACTGACGATGTCCGCTGGCCGAGGGAAGTCAGCGGGTCACGGGGCGTCGGAGCGTCTCGTCAAAATCGAGAGAGGGGTCGACACACTCATGATCAACGTTGCGATCGTGATCGGCAGCACGCGCCCGGGGCGGCGCGGCGAGGCCGTCGCGCGCTGGGTTCACGACATCGCGGTCAAGCGGGCAGACGCCCGTTTCGGGCTACTCGACCTCAGGGATTTCAACCTGCCGCATCTCGACGAGGAGATGCCGCCGGCGATGGGCCAGTACCAGCATCCGCACACGAAGGCGTGGGCCGAGGCAGTGGCGGCGTTCGACGCGTACGTGTTCGTCACCCCGGAGTACAACCATTCGACGTCGGGGGCGCTGAAGAACGCCATCGACTTCCTGTACGCCGAATGGCACAACAAGGCAGCGGGGTTCGTGAGCTACGGTGCGGCCGGCGGGACCCGCGCGGTCGAGCACCTGCGCCTCGTGCTGGGTGAGCTCCAGGTCGCCGATGTCCGCGACCAGGTCGCCCTGTCCCTGTCGACAGATTTTGAGGGCTTCGTCGCGCTCAGGCCTGCGGCGCACCAGGAGGCAACGGTCACCGCGATGCTGGACCAGGTCATCGCCTGGGGCGGGGCGCTACGGCGACTACGGCTGGAGGCTGCACCGCAGCAGTAGGCGTGCACAGATACCACGCGGCCCAGGTAAGGCGGGCCGCTGGCCTGGGTCGAGCGCCAGCTCGGCCGGTGACCGCGTTGATCATCGGCCGAGCGAGGTGTCCCCCTC
>NZ_CDWWXA010000109.1:0-16692 GCF_977971845.1 Frankia sp. CeCAU1
CGGTCGCAGCGGCCGCCCCACCGCCCGGCCGCCCGGGGTCGGCCGCTGCGACCGTTCGCCGTTTCGGTGTCCTGCCTCACATTCAACAAATTCCTTACCCTCGCTTGCAACAGCAAGGTTGAGCGCCTTAGACTCATGAACTGTGAGAGCGGGAGGCAATCGAGCCGAAGGTGATCCGCCCAGGGGGCGCCTGAGGTGCGGGAGCGTCCCGATCGGCATCGATGTACAGAGATCGGCCCTAGAAAGATCAATCTTTTGGAGGGGGAGCGTCGTGAGCACCTACCTGTGGGACCCGTTTGCCTCGCTGGGGCGTATGGACCGGGAGTTCGACGAGATCGTTCGGCGTGTCTGGGGCCCGCGGCGTCCGATGCTTACCGGACGGTCGTCGGTCACCGAGTTCGCCGTCCCGTCGGCTGATGTGGTTACTGAGGGAGCGGATGTACTGATCAACATCGAGCTGCCCGGGGTCGATGTCGAGCGGGACGTCGCGGTCGAGATCGACCGGGGCCGCCTGGTCGTCCGCGGGAAGCGTGCGGCCGGCAGCGAGAATGAGCACGCCGGTCGCGTACACCGCGAGCGCTGGCACGGTTCCTTCCGCCGGGAGTTCAGGCTTCCCGAGGGCGTGGAGGCGCAGCGGATCTCGGCCACTTACGACCGGGGCATCCTGACGGTCCGTCTCGTCGGCGTGGCGGCGGAGCCCAAGGCGACCCGGATCGAGATCACCCCGGTCGTCGGCGACGCCCGGCCGGCCGAGGTCGTCGAGGGGGGATCCCCGGGGCTGCCGGCGGAATCAGCGGAGTCCGCGACGCCGCGGTCCGCCGAGCCGGCCACGCCGGCCGGGGCCGGTTCCACCGTCTGAGAACCGCACCCGGCGTGCGGACGCCGACGTCCGCACGCCGGGCAGCGGTTCCCTCGCGCCGGGCGGCCTACCCCGCTGGACCGGTCGATCCTGCCGGGACCGCCCGGCTCAGCGGCGGCGCGGTCCGGTGCCGGTGGAGGAGGCCCGTCCCGGGGCGGACTGTCCGGCCGAGCTGCCACTCGACGGAGGCGGCACCATCGGCCCGATGTCGCCGTCCGGCGCGGTGTCCAGATCGACGATGACGGGAGCGTGGTCGCTCGTCCCGACGCCTTTGCGGGCCGCCCGGTCCACCCAGACCGCGCGCACGCGGCCCGCCACGTCGGCGGTCGCCAGAGCCAGGTCGATGCGCATCCCGAGGTTCTTCGGGAAACACAGCTGGCGGTAGTCCCAGTAGGTGTAGACGACGTCGTCGGGCCAGCGGGCCCGCAGCACATCGATGAGCCCGGCGTCGACGAGTTCCGCGAGTGCCGCGCGTTCCGCCGGGGTGACGTGGGTGGCGCCCTCGAACCGGGTGATGTCCCAGACGTCAACGTCCGTTGGCGCGATGTTGAAATCACCCAACGTCATCACCGCGCCCTGGGCCGTGGCCTCGGCCACCACCTCGCGCAGCGCGGCGAGCCAGGCCAGCTTGTAGGCGTAATGAGGGTCGTCGATGGTCCGGCCGTTGGGCACGTACAGCGACCAGATCCGGATGCCGCCGCAGGTCGCGGCGATGGCGCGAGGCTCGGGACCGGGAAAGCCCGGATCGCCCGGAAGACCCCGCGCGACGTCGTCGAGGGTATCCCGCGACAGAATCGCCACGCCGTTCCACCGGCCGTCGCCGTGATGGGCGACCCGGTAGCCCCGGCGAAACAGATCCTCGTCGAACAGCTCCAGGAAGGCGTCGTCCGCCAGCTTCGTCTCCTGCAGGCACACCACATCCGGCTCGGCCCGGTCGAGCCATTCGATCAGGCGGGCCTGCCGAGCCTTCGCAGAGTTGATGTTCCACGTCGCGATCCGCACGTCTGTTGACGGTAGTCCCACGGTCCGACAGGTCTGCCGGGCATGTCGGGTCTGGGATGATGGTCGCATGGGAACGAGCCGGCGTGTCGACGATGACACCGTGGGCCAAGGCGCTGTTGCTGGCCGGCCGTACGTCATCTGCAGCTGCGCGATGTCGTTGGATGGGCACATCGACGACAGCTCGGCTGAGCGGCTGATCCTCTCCAGTGCCGCCGATCTCGACCGGGTGGACGAGGTGCGTGCCGGCTGTGACGCGATCCTCGTCGGCGCGGCCACTGTCCGGCGGGACAATCCCCGTCTCGCCGTGCGCGCGCAGCACCGTCGGGTGGGGCGAGAGGCGGCCGGACGCCCGCCCACGCCGATCAAGGTCGTGCTGTCCGGCGGGGGAGACCTCGATCCGAGCGCTCGGCTGTTCACCGCCGACCCGGTCGAGACGATCATCTACCGTCGGGCTGGATCATCGTTGGCGATCGCCGAGCCGACCTCGTCTCCCGAGCCGACCTCGTCTCCCGAGCCGTCGACGCCGCAATCGGCGCCGGCTGCGATCCGCACCACGCCCGCTACCCGCACCGCGCGCGTCATCCTGGTCGAACTTCCCGGTCGGCCCCGAGTCGAGGTCGCCGCCATCCTGACCGATCTCGCCCGGCGTGGCGTCCGTCGGCTGCTGGTGGAGGGTGGTACCTCGCTGCATACGGCCTTCCTCACCGCCGGCCTGGTCGACGAGCTGCATCTCACCGTCGCCCCGTTCTTCGTCGGCGAGCGCGATGCGCCGACCTTCGTGGGACCGGGGGTCTTCCCCAACGACGTCCACTCGCCCCTTCGCCTCGCCGAGGTCCGACAACTCGACGGTGTGGTTTTTCTTCGGTATCTGGCACCGACGGCTCACTAAGCGCCGTGGTCCGGCGGCTCGATCGCTTCCGGGCCGTCGCGGATCAGCAACGCCGGCCAGGTGGCAGGCTTTCGCCCCCATCGCGGGGACGTCGTCGGCTGGGCCCAGGCGCCGATCGGACGATGCACGCGGTCGTCTGGCGGGGTCGGAGGATCATCGATCTTGGGACGCTGGGCGGCCGCGGCAGCCTGGCGACGGCGGTCAACAACCGCGGTCAGGCCGTCGGTTCCGCCCGCCTGCCCGACGGCGGCACCCGTGCGGCCCGCTGGAACTGATTCGATTTCCACCACCCGCCCACCACATTTCCTCGTTCCCCGGACCGGTCGGTGTCCGGGTCCAGCACGCTCCAACCCGTCGTGGCCGGTCCCATGGCCGTCAGCTTTCGGACATGTTGCGGAAGGGGCGGGAAAATTCCCTCTGTACAGGCACACTATGGTGCGTCTGGCGATCGAAGGAGCGAGGGAGAGTGCTGGTGGTTCCGACCCCGCTTCATGTCACCACCCCCGCGGGGGAGGTGACGCTCACCGGAGACAAGCCGGTCGTGGTGGGGCGGGCCCGTGCGGCCGACATCGTGATCAACGATGGCCGGGTGTCGCGCCGGCATCTGGTGCTGCATCCCGACGTCGGCGGATGGCGGATCGAGGACATCAGCGCCAACGGTCTGTGGCGGGATGGCTGCCGTGTGGGCGGTCTCGCAGTCTCCGGGGAGCTCCGGCTCCGGCTCGGCGCGGTGGACGGACCCGAGGTGGTGCTCGTTCCGCGTCCGGCCCCGCCGATGATCCCTCCGACCGCGCCGACCCACAGCCCGGGCGGGGCACCCATCCCCCTTGCCGGCCCGTCGCCCTCGTCTTGGCCGTCGCCGTCGCCGTCGCCGGGCGCGGCGGTGCCGGGCATGGAATGGTGGTCCGAACCGGCGCCGGGCGCTGCGCCGGCGCCTGTCCCGTCGGCGCCCGCGCAGTCGGGCGGGCCCGACCCGGCCGTGGGGCAGGCGACGATGGTGCACGACCGGCGGCGCGTATATCCGCTGACGATCGGACGGGTGCGGATGGGCCGCTCCCGCGACAACGACATCAACGTGGGCGACCTGCTTGCCTCCCGCCATCACGCCGAGCTGCATATCTCGGTGGCCGGCGTCGAGCTCATCGACCTCGCCTCCGCCAACGGCACCTTCGTCAACGGCCACCGGGTCACCCGGGCACGGGTGATACAACGCGACATCATCGCCATCGGCCATCATCTGTTCCAGCTCGAGGGAAACTCGCTCGTCGAATACGTCGACTCCGGTGACGTGGCCTTCGAGGCGCAGGCGCTGTCGGTGTGGGCCGGCACCAAGCAGCTCATGCACGACATGACCTTCCGGCTGCCGGGCCGTTCCCTGCTCGGTGTCGTCGGACCGAGCGGGGCCGGCAAGTCCACGCTGCTCAACGCTCTCACCGGCTTCCGACCGGCGGACCAGGGATCGGTGATCTACGCGGGACGTGACCTCTACGCCGAGTACGACGAGTTGCGACGCCGGATCGGGTACGTGCCGCAGGCCGACCCGCTGCATGACCAGCTGACCGTGCGTGAGGCTCTGGTATACGGCTCGGAACTGCGTTTCCCCGCCGACACCACCGCCAAGGAGCGGCGGGCTCGGGTGGAGGAGGTCATCGGCCAGCTTGGACTGACCGCGCACGCCGACACACCGGTCTCCCGGCTCTCCGGCGGCCAGAAGAAGCGCACCAGCGTCGCGCTGGAGCTGCTCACCCGGCCCTCTTTGCTGTTCCTGGACGAGCCGACCTCCGGTCTGGACCCGGCCAATGACCAGTCCGTGATGGAAACCCTGCGGGGCCTGGCGAAGGGCGGCGGCGCCGGCTCCGGCGACGAGACCGGCCGGACCGTCATCGTCGTCACTCACAGTGTGCTGTTCCTGGACCTGTGCGACTTCATCCTCGTGCTCGCGCCCGGCGGGCACGTGGCCTACTTCGGGCCGGCGGATGGGGCGCTGCGCTTCTTCGGCAAGGAGGACTTCCGCGAGTTCGCGGCGGTGTTCCGCGAGCTCGAGGCCACTCCGGGCGAGGAGATGGCGGAGCGGTTCCGGGACTCGGAGTTCTTCGTACCCTCCGCGATCGTGGCGCCCGCGGTGCGCAAGGCACCGCCGGAGCTACCCAGCGTGCGCCAGCAGCCGGTCCGGGCCCAGCTCGCGACGCTGACTCGACGGTACTGGCGGGTCGTGCTCGCCGACCGGTCGTACCTACGGCTGATCATCGCCTTCCCGTTCCTGCTCGGCGTCGTCCCGCAGGTGATCCGCGCCCCGGACGGGCTGCGTGCGTTACCCCAGGCACCGAACACCGACGCGACGAAGGTCCTCCTCGTTCTGGTGCTGTGTGCCTGTTTCATGGGCATGGCCAACTCGGTCCGGGAGATCGTCAAGGAGCGGCCGATCTACCGGCGGGAACGCACGATCGGGCTGTCCCGCACCGCCTACCTTGGATCGAAGATCATTCTGCTGACCGGGATCACCACCGCCCAGTGTCTTGTCTTCACCCTGATCGGGCTGGTGGGCCGGACCCCGCCGAGGGCGGTTGTGCTCGGCTCGCCGGTGCTGGAGTGTCTGATCGCGGTGGGGGTCGCGGCGCTCACCTCGATGATGATCGGTCTGTTGGTCTCGACGTTGATCGACAACGCGGACAAGACCATGCCGATCCTGGTCCTGGTCACGATGGGTCAGCTGGTGTTCTCCGGGGGACTGACCTCGCTGGTCGGACGCCCCGTGCTGGCGCAGATCAGCCTGCTCGTCCCGGCTCGCTGGGGGTTCGCGGCCCTGGCGTCCACGGACGATCTCAATGACGTCAGCAAGTTCGGTAACGAGACCCTGCGGACCGACCCGACCGACGGGCTGTGGAAGCACAGCGTGACGATCTGGGTCCTCGACATCGTGATCTGCGTGCTGATCGGTGTCGTGGCACTGATCCTCACTGCCGTCATGCTGCGCCGGATCGAACCGAAGGTCACCCGGCCGACGGGTGCCGGGCCAAGGCCGGCCACTGGTTCGGGTTCGGGTTCGGGAGGGTTGTCGGGTCCGCGGCTGTATGGCACCGGGGTTCCCCCGGCGCACGGTTCCAGGACCGGTCGGTCCATGCCGTTGCGCGGCTGAGCGGTCAGTCCGTCCCCGTAGCCCATGCCCCGGAGCAGGTATCCCGGCGATCTCCCTCGCGAGCCGGGCCGCGAGGGAGATCGCTATGCCCCTATATGTGGATCGACGTGGCGCGAGTGACCGCAAATCCAAAACCCCCCGCAGCGGCCGGTTATCGTAGCGATAAGGTGAGCCGACCGAAGTTCGCTCGCGGTGGGGGATTGGGTATGGAGATCGTCTTCTTGTGCGAGCAGTATCCGCCGATCATCTGGGACGGGGCGGGAGTCTACACACACGACATCGCTCACGCCCTGGTCGCGCTCGGTCATCGGGTTCATATCCTTTGCGCCCAGGGGCGCTACCGCACGGACGAAGATCATGGCGGGGTGATGGTGCACCGGCGGCCGCTCCTGCGGTTGCCCGTCACCAGGTTTCTCGGTCCACTCGGCCGGTCGTTTCAGGGGGAGAACCATCCTCGCGATTCGCTCTCCCTGCGGTTCGTTCTCGCGGTCTCCTATGCTTTTTGGCTGCGTCGTCTCGGTCTGCGTCCCGACGTGATCGAGACTCAGGACGGCGAGACCCGGGGCCTGCGTACCGCCCTGCGCCGCGACATTCCCCTCGTGATCCACCTGCACACCCCGACGATGATGGACGTGCGTCTGCGGGACGGCAGGCTGCACGGCAGGGGCGCGGTGGCCGACCGGATCGACCGGTTCTCCGCGCTGCGCGCCGACGCGCGCACCGCTCCCTCCGAGCTGATCGTCACCACGCTGCGCGGTTTCGGCTGGCTGGATAAGGACACCGACGCGGACGTCATTCCTTACCCGTTCGACCGGTCCCCGTACATGGAGGTGGCCTCGCCCCGGCACACCGACCCGACGTTGCTCGTCGTCGGACGGCTCGAATGGCGCAAGGGGCTGGACGTCCTGATCGAGGCGGCCGCGCTGCTGAAGAAACGGGGTGTCGAGGCAACAGTGGTCTTCGCTGGTCAGTCCTCGGGCACGATCGAGGGCGTGGCGACCGGGACCTGGCTGGAGCAGCAGGCGGTCAAACTCGGCGTCACCTGCCGTTTCGCCGGCCACCTGACCCGTCCCGAGCTGGTCAAGGCCTATGAGGAGGCACGGGTGGTCGTCGTGCCGAGCCGCTTCGAAAGCTTCTCCATCGCGGGTCTCGAAGGAATGGCCTCGGGACGCCCGGTCGTCGCGACCGCGACGACCGGGGTGGCCACCTGGGTGGCGAAATGGAAGGGCGGCACGGTCGTGCCGCCGGAGGACGCCCCCGCACTCGCCGACGCCCTGGAACCTTTCCTCACCGACCCGGAGCTCGCGGAGACGGTGGGTGCCCGCGGTCGGGTCGGCACCGCCGAGCTCGAGCCGCTGCGTATCGCAGCCCTGCGCGAGAAGGTCTACCAGAAGGCCATCGACCGTTTGCGGGCGCGCCACGGAAAAACCTCCGCCGTGGCATGAGGGTGGCGACCCGGGTCATCGATTGCCGGTCACGAACCTGATCCAGGCGAAAACCCTAGGGTAGGGTCATGAGCGGTCTGTGCGGTGTCTCCCTGGAACATCCGATCATGAACGCGGCTGGCACCTGCAAGACCGCCGAGGATGTCGAGACGTTCGCCCGGTCGGCGGTCTCGATGATCGTCGTTGGTTCGATTACCCGGGAACCGCGGTCAGGTAACTCCGGCAACGTCTACTGGCCCGGCCGGGTCTACTCGTTGAACGCGCTCGGGCTTCCCAACCGCGGGCTGGACTACTATGCCGCGCATCTGCCCGGTATGGTGCGGCGCGCTCACCGGGCGGGCAAGCCGTTGACCGTCAGCGTCGCCGGGTTCGGTGTTGACGAGTACCGCGAGATCTCCGCGGTCGTGGCGCGGACCGGGGTCGACCTGATCGAACTGAACCTGGCCTGCCCGAACGTTTGGGACGGCGGAACGCAGAAGCGCATCGCCTGCTTCGATCCCGGGCACACCGCGACGATCTGCACGGCGGTGGGCGACACGCTGGTGGCGCTGGCTGGTGCCGATCCGGCCCGACGCGTCCCCTACGGAGTCAAGATCTCGCCGTTCTCCGATCCGTCGGCCCTGGTGGAGCTCGCGACGGTGATCGATGAGGTCGCCGCGCGTCCCGGTGGCCCGCGGTTTGTCACGGCGGTGAACACCTTCCCCAACGCCTTCGCCGTTGACGAGGCGCACCGACCAGTCGTCGACGTCGAGCTCGCCGGTATGAGCGGGCCGGCGCTCAAGCCCGTCGGGCTCGGTCAGGTGCGCCAGCTACGCCGCCTGCTCCCGGAGAGTGTGGACATCATCGGGGTCGGGGGTGTGACCGACGGTCGTGACGTCGCCGACTATCTGCTGGCCGGGGCCACCGCGGTCCAGGCCGCCACCGCGTTCTGGAACCGTGCGGAGGATCCGGCCGTCTTCGGTTCCATTCTGTCCGACTGGATCGACCACACCGACCCGGCCGTCCCCTGAAAAGGGTTTCATGCGTGTTTTCCGTATATCTTCCCGGCATATTTTTTTCACGTCCTCGGCGCGGGAGCCCGTCGTGCCGGATCAGCCTCCGGCCGCCGCGTTTCTCGGTGCCGCTCGGCCCGGCTGCTCGGCGGTGTTCTCCGGGCCGCTTCCCGGGACCAGGGAGATCCGCCGGTCCGGCGGTGGAAACGTCAGCCGGAACGTGAAGGCGGTGGCGGTCGGGCCGTGGGCCCGCAGGTGACGAACCCGGTCCTCGGCCTCGTCCGTCCCCGGCCGATGCCCGGCGGGTACCCACCACAGGGCGTTGGTCGTCCGCTGGGTGGGATGAAACCACTCGCGCCGACGGTGTAGGAACGCCCCGTGGCCGCTATGGAAGACGAAGTTGGCCAGTGCCTCCACAGACTCCCACACGGTCAGGTTCACGATGATCGCATGGTCGCCGTCGCCCTCCCACACGAACGTGCGCACGGCGGTGTCGCCATCCTCGGGCCGCGGGCGCCAGACGACACCAGGCTGCCGGTCGCCGAGCGTGTTGGTGGGGGTGAGACCGGCGACGAAGTCGGTCAGGGCGGAGGAGCCGGGCGGCGCGAGCAGTCGGGCGATGTTCACCTGGGCCAGATGGTAACCCGTCATGAAGGCAGCCTAGGGAGGTTGTCACGCCGCCGCCAGTAATATCGGTCAATTACCGGTCGATCATGATCGGCGAGTCGACGGGTGCAATTTCTACCAGTTTTTCGATGCCGATCGGAACAGCCGGCGAACAGTAACCCCGCCACGAATGGGCCGGCTGATGCCGATGCCTCCCGATCGGCGCCCCATCGTGGGGCTGTCAGGTGATCCGTCAGGTGGTGTCGCCGTCGAGGACTCCGCTGGAGCCACCCGGATGGACTCACCTGAGTCGATCATGCGCGCCTCCCACTTATTGGCAGCGGCGACGCTACTCTCCGTAGTCGGAGGTGCCGGGAGGGGAAGATCCCAGGATCCCGGGGCGGGCTGTGTCATTTGCGTGGAAGCGCGTTTCTCCGCGGAAATCAGCCTGAGTGCGGATCGCTCGAGGTCGGTCGGTGATCCAATTTCGGTTCTCGCTGACCGAAATGGCCTCCACCGCCGACAGTATTTGGTCATTTTCTATTAGCCATGGGGGAATCATGGGAAGTTCCGCAAGGAGAAAAGCCGCAGTTGTCGCTCTGTCCACGACGGCGGCTCTGGTCGTCGCCGCGGGGCCCGCGGCCACGAGCGCGTTGGCCTTCGATGGTCACGACGGCCCGAAGGACAAGCACGTCACCAAGCACGTCGTCAAGGAGCACGGGACCAAGATCCGCTGGGAGAAGGAGAGCTGGGAGAAGAAGGTTTGGGACAAGAAGGTCTGGGACGCTAAGGACAAGAAGGGCCGGGACGACAAGCACAAGAAGGACTGGGACGACAAGCACAAGAAGGGCCGGGACGACAAGCACAAGAAGGACTGGGACGACAAGCACAAGAAGGGCCGGGACGACAAGGGCGGGCACCAGAAGGACGACTGGGACTGGACCTGGGACTGGGCCTGAGCTGACGAGAGGACCTGGACGGAGCGCCACTGAAATACGGCGAACCGCTAGGAGAAACGTGTAGCGGCGTTGGCGAGAGCGTCCGGAACGGATTCCGCTCGGCAATGCCCGCCCGGGTTCTTTGGCCGGCGTGGTGCCGGGCACCATGGCTCTGCGGTGTCCGGCACTCACGTTCCATGGCCATCACGCGCGGGTGGCGGGAATGTGGCGCTCCGGCTTACCTCCGGCGGGCGAGGATGCGGTAGGCGTTCGACCGGCTGCCGGCGGTCAGATAAGGCCGGCTCATCGTGTCCAGGGCCAGGCCTGCCACGAATGCGGGGACCATGGCGGCCGCGGTCAGCGCCCGGACCCTCCGCGGGCGGCCCGGGTCCTCCTCGGTGCGCCACGCTGAGGACGGTGACGGCGCTACGGTCTGGAGCAGCCGTACAGGGCCATCACCGGGTCCCCCTGCTGATGGACGTCGCCGAACCGGATCTCCTGGACCGCGAAGCCACGTTCGTTCAGGGCAGCCACCAGATTGGCCGCCGGCATAAGGTGCTGATGTTGCGGAATCAGCCATCCCGGCCACAGTTGGCGGTACACACGGGCCGCGGGGCTCTCTGGATTCGGTACCTCGAGCAGCAGATGGCGGGCCGGGGCCAGCGCGAGTGCGGCGCCATCCAGTTCGGCCAGCGGATCCCGGGTGTGTTCGAGGTAGTGGAACATGCTGATGACGTCGTACTGGTCAGCCAGATCGGCGGCGATATCGGGAAATAATCCGCGGTAGGCCCGATCCACCCAGCGTCGGCGTTCCGCCTCCTCGATGCCCGCTCCGATGTCGAGTGCGTCGAACGACGTCGTCGGCCAGACCGTTCTCGCCACGTTACAGAAATGTCCATGGCCACCTCCCACGTCCAACCAGCGACGGGGCGTCGGTATCGACAGGCTGGCCCGGTGGAGATAAGGGCCCGGGCTGAATCCGAAGACCTCCTCGATCATGGCGGCGCCGAGCCCGTCGTAGAAGTCCCGGTAGTAGAAGTTCAGACCTTCGAAGGAGAGTCGGGGATTCTGGAAGACGTGGCCGCAGTCGCCGCACCGGTCGTAGCGGAACCGGCCGGGCTTCCCCTGGGAGACGTCGCGGCCATTCATGCGCACGGAGAGGTCGTTTCCGCCACACCACGGGCAGGCCGTGCGAGGCGACTCGAGGAACCGGTCAAGACCGCCGGCGAGCTCCCGCCGGTACTGGGATCTCTTCTCGGCGATCTCCGTGGGGGTGAGCCTGCCCGCCGTTCTGGTCGGTCGCGGAGCCCGCGGGCACGTCGCCGGGTCCGGGCCGATGGCCGGTGCGCCGAGAAGATCACGGGTTCGGCTCGGCATCCCCACCAGCTGGAGGAGGGCGCCGCGTCGCCGCGTCAGCATGCTGCGCCGCAACGTCCCGGGCGTCACCCATAGTCGGCTACCGCCCACGGCGACCGGCCGTAGCCAGGACATCGTCACCGCCGCGAGTGCCGCGAGCGGGTTGCTGGTAGCCCCGAGCAGGATGGCGGCGTCCCGCAGCGCGGGCAGCACCCGTCTGGCGGGCTCCCACGCATAGGCGGCGCGGTGCACGGACAGCCGGGTGCTCCCGTCGTCCGGCTCGGCACCGACCAGGCCGGGCAGCAGGGCGAGGTCGGTGGACGCGGCGGCGTGCCGTTTGCACGTCTCGAGCACGGCCACGAGCTCTGCCTCGGTGAGATCGGTGAGGTCAGTGAGATCGGTGAGATCGGCGCTGTCCGCGGTGGTGAGGCCGGTGCGGGCCAGCACCTCTGCATCGACGAGCACCGCCTGGAAGGCACCGCGACCGCGGGCCGGCCGGGCTGACCGGTAGGTGGACGGGTCGACCATCCGCGCCAGGTCGAGGATCCGGTGCGCCGACATCTCGGCCGGGACCAGGTCGAGGACCTTGCAGCCGTGCCGCCGCGCGTACGCGTCGGCCGCGCGGCGATGCTCGGGGCCGAGACGCACTCCGGAAGCGAGGAGGAGGACGTACGGCGGACGCTGCGCATGAGGGTCGTCCGAGCCGGGCGCGCCCCCGGGGGCCCATGATCCACCGATTCGATGATGTCGATGGCACCCACCCGGCCGCGCAGCCGGATGCTGTTGAGGCCGATCCCCACACACGCGGCTACCGGGAGCCAGCCACGACGGCTCACCATCGGCCTCCTCCGAATATTTGATCCGCATCCGGTCCGCTGTCGGGAAGCCCCCGCAAAATACCTCTTGCCTCCGAATTGCAGCCGAAGCTTCACCGACCGCTCCGCGCTGCGCGGCTGAACCGGGTGGTCAGGCTGAACCGGGGGCGGAACACGTAGCTGGGTTCGGCCGCACCCGCCGCGGCACGGGAGAACGTCACCGCAGGCACGCCGGAGCCCTGCGTCAGGGTCGCGGGACTGGTCTGATTTTGATCTCCAGCTCTGGCGGTGGTCCGGCGGTGGGCGCGTCCTGGGCGAGGCGGTTCCAGAACTGCTCGACCATGGGTTGCAGCAGGCGAGGGCCGAGTTCGCGGATCAGGATGCCCAGCACCTGGGTGTGCTCTGGATCGGGCTTGGTGGAAATGCCGGCGGCACGTAGGTCGCGGACCTGGCTGAGGGTGAGGTCGGCGAGCAGGATGATCAGCTGACCGTTTGTATAGCCTGCCGTACCGTCGGACAGCATGAGTATCCGAGAAGCCGTCATCGTCAACACCGCGTCGACCGCGGCCTTTGCCAGGCAGATCGGCCGGACCGCCTACTCCGCCTCGAAGGGCGGGATCACCCCGAGGTGACCCTCGGGGTGATCCCGGGCGCGGGCGGCACCCAGCGGCTGGTGCACGCGGTCGGCAAGGCCACGGCGATGCGGATGCTGCTCACCGGCGAGCCGATCATCACCGTCGACGCGCTCGCCGCCAGGCCGGCCGCCGAGGTCGCACCCGACACCGGAACCCTCGCCACCGCGACGAAAATCGCCGAACGGATCGCCGACAACTTTACCGACCACTGAGGACGGACTATGATCTACCGATCATCGTGGATGACCGAGGAGCTCGACCAGCTCCAAAACCTCACCCGCACCTTCCTGGCCAAGGAATCCGAACCCAACCACGAGCGGTGGACCGAGCAGCACGCGGTCGACCGCGAGTTCTGGAACAAGGCCGGCGAGATCGGCCTGCTGTGCATCAGCTGCCCCATTGAGTACGGCGGCGGTGGCGGCACGTTCGCGCACGAGGCCGTGGTGTTGCGCGAGCAGGGCTACATCGCCGACGACTGCTGGGCCTACCTGGTGCACAGCCCGATCGTCGCGCACTACATCAACGCCTACGGCAACCACGAGCAGAAGCAACGCTGGCTGCCCAGACTGGCGTCCGGTGAGTTCGTCGGCGCGATCGCGATGACCGAACCGGGCACCGGTAGCGACCTGCAGGCCGTGCGCACCACCGCCCGGCGTGAGGGTGACCATTACGTGATCAACGGTGCAAAGACGTTCATCACCAACGGTACCCACTGTGACCTGCTCATCATCGTGGCCCGCACCGGCAACGCGCCCGGCGGCAGAGGGCTGTCGCTGATCGTGGCGGAAACCCAGGGGCTGCAGGGGTTCGAACGCGGCCGGGTGCTGCAGAAGATCGGCGCGATGGGCACCGACACCCGAGAGCTGGCTTTCACCGACATGCGGGTGCCTGCGGTCAACCTGCTCGGTCCGGCCGAGGGCCAAGGCTTCGTGCAGCTGGTACAGCAGCTGCCGCAGGAACGGCTGTCCATCGCGGTGAATGCCGCGGCCGCCGCCGAACACGCCGTCGACTTGGCCATCGCCTACGCCAAGGAGCGCACGGCGTTCGGCAAACCCCTGCTGGAATTCCAGAACACCCGGTTTGTGCTCGCCGAGTGCCGTACCGAAGCGCTGGCGCTGCGCGCCTTCATCGACCACTGCATCACCGAGCATGTGGCCGGCCGGCTCGACGGCGCAACCGCGTCCATGGCCAAATACCTGGGCACCGACAAGCAGAGCGAGATCGTCGACCGCTGCCTACAGATCTTTGGCGGCTACGGCTACATGACCGAGTACCCCATCGCCCGCATGTACGCCGCTGCCCGTGTCCAGAGGATCTACGGCGGCACCAACGAAATCATGAAGGAGCTCATCGCCCGCTCCCTCTGACCGGCAAGAGACCAACCACGCCTGGAGCCGGGTCCGTTCGGTATGTGGGGGTTCGGGGGGCTCGGCCCGCCCGGTGGACATGGTGGAACGACAAGGTCGGCTTCCGTGCGGACACGGTTAACCCAGAGTGGAGCGGGTGACCGGGATCGAACCGGCATGGCCAGCTTGGAAGGTTGATCGCGGGCCTGTACGACCGCCACCAGCCCGACCGCAGAGTGCCACGAACGGCACTGAGTGCCCTCTAGGCCGCCCACCTACTGGCCCGTAGATGGCCTGCCGGATCGCTACCGAGTAGGGCGTCTCCGGGCTGCTCAGGGCCTCGCGTTCGTCCCGCTTGTAAGCCACATCGTCACGGAAGGTAGTGGCCGGCAGTCTGCTAGCGCTAGCACCTACACCTGCTATCGCTAGCAGGTGCGCTAGCAGTCCGCAGGCCGCCTGAGCAGCAGGCTAGCGGCTAGCAGGCTGACAGCTTTCCTCCCATCGACCCGCCAGGAGCCGCCTCATGCACCCTCATGTCACTCCTGCTAGCGGCGCGATGCCGCATCGCGAGCTGTCACCCTCGGCAACATCGGACGGAACCGCACCGTTGCCGTTTGGCGACGCCTCGCCCATCGGGGAAGATGGCCCGGTGACCGCAGGATCGCCTGACCCGGACCTCGAATGGTGGACGACGTCCGACGTGGCTGAGTACCTCGGTGTCCGCGTTGGCACGGTCAGCAGCTACCGGATACGCGGCCAGATGCCAGAACCCGACCGGACGATCGGACGCACGCACGTTTGGCGGCCGCAACGCATCCTCGAATGGCACGCCGGACGTACCCGTGTAGGTGTTGGGGGACGCGCTCGAAGCGGCGCGACTTCCGCACCAGACGAGCAGGCGTCGGGCGAGCTGCAAACTGATCCGGAATCGGAGATCGGCGAATTTGAGGTGAATTCAGGTGATTGATTTGGAGAGGGCCTCTACTCGCTCGTTAAATTCCTGCACCACCGACAATCTGTGATACGGTACAAGATGCTGTCTTACCTGCTTTACGTGCCCGACGCAGCGCGCTGAATCAACCTCATTCGTGAGAGCGTCAATCGCCTGGTTGCCAATTGCGCATGCACTGTCCGGATCACCCTGTTGAGCGTAGGTGTCAGCCAACAGGGCTTGACGCAAAGCCCCTTCCCGAGTGTCTGGACCTCCTGTAACACCGGTAGACAGGGACAGGTGGTCGCGGGCACGCTCCCAATCCCCAAGGCGCATGTAGCAGTAGCCAACCTGCTCATTCATCTGAGCCTCATTGAACCAGTAGGACCACGGTGGTTCTCCGTGACCGGGGGGATTTCCGCCGAAGACGTCGAAGGCGGCATCGATTGCCCGGCGCGTCTCGACCGCGTCTTTCAGGTTCGCGTACGCCTGGGCGGCCCTCATGTTCAGGATTGCCGAAACTGTCGGGCTGGTACCGGCGTAGCCTGTTCTCGCGCTGTCTGCGAATCTCGCTGACTCGGTGAACTGGCCGATGTCCTTCGCCTGGCAACTCATGAACCCGAGGATGTTCGCGCCGAGCGCGCGGTCTCCGGCGGTGTGGGCGCTGCGCAGCCCTGCGGTGAAAAAGCGTTGCGCTTGACCGTGGCGCCCCGCGTCAAACGAGAGCCACCCCGCCAGGCGCAGAAGCTCGGCAAGCATTCCGTAAAGGTCTCGGCTCACCGAGTCGGTGTAGCGGCCGTTCTTCAGAAGGTCGGTGACATAGGATGCCTGGCTGCGGACTACTTGCACCAGGGGGCCGCTCCCGATCTGGTCGTCCATGCGGCGAAGCTCGTCTGTGATACGGCGCAGGTTGTCCACGATCGATGTTCCAACGAATCTCCCTGATTGACTCGAAAGATCGTTCGATGGCCGCGCAATGAGCCATTCATGTGCAGGAGAGGTGAGGGTGGAACCCGAAAGAACAAGAAATTGCCTTCGGTCCATTGGACTTCCCTCCGAGACTTCGGCTACTGCCGATAGTGTACCGTCCGGAGTCCATAGCCCCGTAGGGCTGGCGTCAACCTCTGCCTGATTTTTATTCTCGCTGGAAGTCTCCCGAGAATCTGCCCGCCGACCGTCGGCGGACAGCAGCATCCGGAATTGCTCCCGGACGTTGAAGGGCGCGCGCGCCAACGCGGCATCCAAGATTTCCTGAGCGGCAGGCCGCGGCACGACCTCTGGACGTGCCCGCCAGTTGGCGACGGTCCGAGCGGCTACGCCTAGGTGAGCCGCGAACCCCTCGTTGGACATCCTCAGCGCCTCACGCAGTGCGTCAGCCCGCGCTCCGGTCCACGATGCGACGACGTCCACGGTCACGCCCCGAGCTGCACTGGCGATGCACTAACGGTGCATCGCCAGTGCGCCGGTGGTGCATGGTCGTTCCCGTCGCCACCCGCTTGACTTGAGTACATGAGGTCACCGCCTGCAGCCCGACGCCTACGCCTCCCCGAGTAGACCATGCGAACCGTCGCAGATCAGACGTTTTACCCAAGCGTGCGACAACGATCGGACACTCTGAGTTGATATCGATCACGGAAAGTTATGCGCCCCGTCGGTTGACGAGTACTGAGTCGTTCAGTACTGTCAGTCCACGAAAGGCCCCGAGGAGCGGCAACTCCTCGGGGCTGGTGCACCGAACGCCC